>VGRA01000600.1 GCA_016875515.1 Deltaproteobacteria bacterium
GTCCGTTGTGGACGAGAAGAAGGCGGAGGAGGACGCGCGCAAGCTGCTGTCCGGCCGCTTCAACATGAAGGATTTCGTCGAGCAGATCCGCACGGTGCGGAAGATGGGGCCGCTCAAGGACCTGCTCGAGAAGTTCCCGCTCTTCGGCGAGATGACCGAGCAGCTGAACCCGGACGAGCGGGAGCTCGGGAAAATCGAGGCAATGTACAACTCGATGACGGAGAAGGAGCGGCTGGATCCTTCCCTCATCAACGATTCCCGCGCAGACCGCATTGCGCGCGGTGCGGGGCGGAAGAAGGAGGAGGTGCGGGAGCTGCTCCAGAAGTTCGGCGCCATGCAGCAAGTCATGGGCGCCATCGGGCAGAACCCCGGTCTGCTCGGGCGCATCCCCGGATTCCAGCAGCTGGGTCAGCTGTCCAGGATGAAGGACATGGACCTGGGCAAGATGTTCGGCGGGGATTCTTCCATGATGCAGGCGGCCCTGGGCGGCGGGATGCCGGGCATGCCCGGGATGGGGATGCCGGGGATGCAGATGCCGCAGTTCCCGCCCGGCTACACCCCGCCCATGAGCCGGGACGCCATGGCCCGCGCGCGGCTGATGGGGTACGCGCCCGGCCCCCAGGCCGCCGGCATGAGCAAGAAGGAGAAGGACGCGCTCAAGGAGAAGCGGAAGCGGGAGCGGCAGGCGAAGAAAAAGAACCGGCGGAAGTAGGCGGAGCGGGACGCGCTCAGCGGTTCCGCTTCGGCTTCTTGCAGAAGGCTGGGAGCGGCAGGGCGTTCCAGACGGAGGTGCGCGGTACGCCGCCCCGGCGCGAGAGCCCGGCTCCCAGCTCGTCCAGGAAGGCGAGCTCCACGGGCGAGTGCGCGTCCGAGCCCACGACGACGCCCGCCCCCGCGCGCACCGCGGCGCGCAGCAGCGGTGGGGGCAGGTCCAGCCGGTCCGGCCGCGCGTCCAGCGCCACCGCGGTCCCCGCCGCCGGCCCAGGCTGCGCGCCGTGGGGTGGAAGAGCACGTCCACCCACGGGTGACGGACGGCGCGCAGCAGGCGCGCCCTCATCTCCCCGCGCGGCAGGTCGAAGTGGGAGTGGAGTGCGGCGCCGCACAGGTCAAGCGTGGCGAGCGCCCCGTCGGTGAGGTCCAGCGGTCCATCCTTGCGGATGTTCACCTCCGCGCCGGCCAGCACGCGGATGCCGGGCAGCGTGCCGTCCAGCGCGCGCACCGCCGCACGCTCTTGCGCGAGCCGGGCCTCGTCCAGGCCACCCACGAAAGCGAGATCCCACGCGTGGTCCTCGGCCAGCTCCATCTCACCTTCCGCCACCCGCAGCTCCGGCACAATCCAGGGGAGCCCGAGCGCTCGGAAGACCTCCGCCTCCGTCCGCCCCGCCACGCGGCGCTTTCCCCGGAACAACCGCGCTCGCTCAGCTTCAGCCCCCGCTGCTGCGCGCGGCGGCGCAGCGCCACGTTGTCCTCGGTAGTCCTGGACGCAGGGCTCAACGCGGATCTCCGGGTGGTGTCCCCGGGCTGCTTCGGCGCCGCGCTGCTCTATTCCACGGGCAGCAAGGACCCCCGGGGGCTCCCCCGCGCCAGCACGCGCACCACGCCGGGCGCTTCGCAGAAGGCCTCCAACACCACGGCGGGGCGCGTGGACGCCACCGCGAGATCAATGTCCCCCACGGTCTCCCGGAAGCGGCGGACGGAGCCCGCCACCTCCGCGGACTGGACGCCGGGGACGCTCCGCACGTGGGCGAGCAGCGCCGCCGCGAGCGGGCGCACCTCGCCGAGCAGCCGCCGCCCCGCCGCCCCTTCTCCTGCCTGGAAGGCCGCGCGCAACCGCGCCTCCCTCTTCGCGCCGAAGCGCGTCACGCCGCGGGCCTTGCCGGCCTGGACCGCCCGCCGCAGGTCCTCGGCGGTGCGCACGCCCAGCTGCTCGTAGAGGGCACGGGCGGTCTTCGGCCCCACCCCCTCCAGCTGCGTGAGTGCAAGCACGTCCAACGGCCAGCGGGCACGGCATGTTTCCAAATCCGGGATGTGCCCGGTGTCCACCAGCGCGGCGACGCGGTGGGCAATGCCGCTGCCAATGCCGGGCAGCGCCTCCAACCCTCTCAGCCCCTCCTCCCGGTACAGCGCCGCGAGCGGCCGGGGCGAGCCGGCCACCCACACGCGGCCGCTCGCTCGAGCGCCTGGGGCTCGAAGGCCACGCCGTCCAGTTCCAGCAGCAGCGCCAGCTCCCGCAGGGAGCGGGCACTGGCCGCGTTGGAGGGGAGCGCGCGGGACATGCCCTCGAGCATGTGCACGCGCCGGCTGCGTGGCTCAGGGCACCTCTTCGTACCCGGATTGGATCCAGCGCCACACCCGGTAGTCGGTTTCCCGGTAGCTGTGGGTGGCCTCCTGGTACCCGCCCCCGGACTTTGGCTCGGTGGCCGACGAGCGCTGCATCTCCACGCCCACGGAGCCGCGGAAGGCCCCGTTGGCGTCCACCACCTGGATGAGCGGGTTGGAGTGGGAGCCGCGGTGGCAGCAGCCGCTCCAGTTGGGGGCCTTGCTGGCGTTCCA
>VGRA01000601.1 GCA_016875515.1 Deltaproteobacteria bacterium
GCGGCCGTGCTGCTGTGGCAGCTGGGGGTGTCGCTGGCGGTGGCCGTCCCCGTGTGGCTGTATGCCGCCCGGCGGCGGAGAGATCTTTCCGGCCGGATGGACGTTAAAGGTTGAGACTGGGCACGGAACCCACAGATGAGCAGCTGATGCTCGCATTCCAACGGGGGGATGCCCGCGCTTTCGAGCTGCTGGTGCGCCGCCACCGGGGGGCCGTGTTCCAGTTCCTGCTGCGCTCGGTGGGCGAGCGCGGGCGGGCGGAGGACCTGCTGCAGGAGACCTGGCTGAAGGTGGTGAGGGGGGCGGCGGCGTGGGAGCCGAAGGCCCGCTTCACCACGTGGGTGTACACCATGGCGCGTAACCTCTGCGTGGACGAATCCCGGCGGGCAACCCACCGGCGGGCAGCGCCGGGAGCGCCCGGCGGTGACGGAGCGGAGGAGGGGCCGCCGCTGTCCGAGCGCGCCCGGGACGAGGGTGCCGCGCCGGACCGGGCCGTGCACAACGTGAGGCTGCGCCCGCTGCTCGAGCGTGCGCTGGCGGGACTGCCCCCGGAGCAGCGCGAGGTGTTCATCCTGAGGGAGTACAGCGGCGTGCCGTTCAAGGACATTTCCGAGGTGACCGGGGTGCCGGAGCCCACCGTGAAGAGCCGGATGCGCTACGCGCTGGAGGGGCTGCGCGCGCAGCTGGCGGCGCTGGGGGTGGACGGGGACATGGCGGGCGACGCCCGGAGGGTGAACGGATGAGCGCCGCCGGCCCTCCCTGTGACGTGCCGCTGCTGGAGTACGCGTATGGCGAGCTGTCCGCCCCGGAGGCGGCGGCGGTGGAGCGCCACCTGGTCGGGTGTGCGGGCTGTGCTGCGTTGCTCTCGACCATGGGCTCCGTGCGCCGTACCATGGCGGGGCTGGGCGAGGACCCGGTGCCGGAGGCGGGGCTGGATTCGTTGATGGCCTATGCGGAGCAGACGGCCCGCCGCGCCGCGGCCGGGCCCGCGCCTTCGCACGCAGGCTGGTGGCGCTGGGTGGCGCCGCTCCTGGGGGCAGGGGCGGTCGCGGTGCTTGCGCTGGTGGCGTTGCCGGTCTCCCGCCAGGCAACGGTCCCACTGCCGTCCGAGGTGGCGTCGGACCGGGCGCCTCCCTCGGCGCCTCCCTCGGCGCCTCCCTCGGCGCCTGCCCCGGTGCTGCCGGACTCCACGGCCAGGGCGGCAGCACCCGCCGCCCGCAGGCAGGACTCCATGGAATTCGGTCTCTACGGCGCCGCGCTCGATGCGGAGGGGGCTTCGCCGGCGCGCGCGGCTGCCGGTGCAGCGCACAAGGAGGAGGCCGAGGGGGCCCGGGCGAAGGCGGCAGCGCCCGAGCGAGGGACCCTGGGTGGTGCCGGTGCGGGTGCAGGGGGTGGGGGGCATGGGGGGCATGGGGCGGTGGCCGCGGCCCGGCCGGTGGTCCGGGAGGGGGTGCCCGCGCCGGACCGGAACGAGGCGCTGCTGGGGGCGTCTGGAGCCGGTCGCGCCGTGGTCAGTGCGCCCGCGCTGCTGGCGGAGGACCGGAAGGCCAGCCTGGCAGGGGGCGGCGGGGCGATGCCGGGGTCCACGGGGCCGGGGAAGGGGGCGCTGTTGCTCGAGCCGCTCCAGACCCGGGAGGTGGCTGCACCCCCGCCCGCCGTGGCGGCCGAGGCAGACGAGGCGGCCCCTGCCCTGCCCGCGCCCACCGAGCGGTGGGCGAAGGCGGAGGGGGAGGTGGCTGTGGGGCCTGCGCGCGAGGCGAAGAAGAAGCGGGTCGAGGAGGGCGGCCTGGGTTGGGCGGCTGCCCCCGTTGCCCCCTCGGCCCCCGCTGCCCGTCCAGTCGCCCGCGCCGCTGCCGACATGGCAGCGCCCTCCGTGGACGAGGCCCAGGTGCGACTGGGGGCCCTTCGGCGGGCGGTGGCAGAGGCCCGGGACGCGCAGACGCGCCGACTGGTGCTGGACGCGCTGTGCAAGGCGGAGCGCGAGGCGGCGGTGCGTCCTGCGGAAGGGTGCGAGCGGCTGGAACGGGAATTCCCGGCAGACGCCGGCGCCGGGTCCAGATGACCGATGGGGTGCGCGCCCCGCCGGTGCGCTACAGTTGGGCTGTTTTCATCCGTCTCCAGGAGGTACCCGCCATGAACATCCTGCGCGCCCTGACGTCCCGCCGCTCCCGCCGCGGACAGTCCATGGTGGAGTACTCGATGCTGACCTACGTGCTCGCGGTGGGGCTCATGATGGCCACCACGGTGAAGATGATCCCGGGTCCGCAGGAGCGGTTCGTGGGGAACAAGATCAACATCATCGACGCGTTCCTGTACGCGGCACAGAGCTACCTGGAGTCCGTGGCGTACGTGTTGAACCAGCCCTTTCCCTGAGGTCCGGTGGAAGGTGGCGTTCCACCTTTGACACCCCGGCGGGGCGGTCGGTAGAATTCTGCGGCCGTCGCCGGTGTTGCCGTATCCAACCCCCATCACCAGCGTCAGGAGGAACCGGGGATGTCCCCGGAGAATCCAGAGGCGCGCTAGGGATTGACTGAACCATGCTCAAGGGCAAGACC
>VGRA01000602.1 GCA_016875515.1 Deltaproteobacteria bacterium
CTGGGCCAGGCGCCCCCTTGCGGCGCAGCGCCTTCTTCGCCCCGGACTTGGCCGCCGAGGCGCGGCACCCCTTCCCGCGCCAGCCGAGATCCGGCAACCCCAGCGCCACCACCGCCGCACCGGGGGACGTGCGCCGCACCAGCGCCAGCAGCTCCTCGTACTGCGCCCCGAACGCCTCCGGGGAGAGCCCCTTCTCAGCCGCGGAGTTGGTGCCGTACCAGATCACCACCAGGTCATGCTCGCGCGAGGCCAGGAAGTGCTCGAGCGCCCCCCGCTGCTGGCGGAGCGGGTGCAGGTGCACCGAGCCCCCCAGTCCGAGCCCGTCGAACTGCACGCGCGCATCCGGGCGGTCCACGGTGAAGCCGCAGAATCGGAAGGGGCGCGAGGGGCTGGCCTCGTCCACCACCAGGTCCAGCTCGCGCACACCGGCCGGAACCGTCCAGGTGCGCTGGGAGAGTGCCCCGCCCGCGGGGGCGGGCTCATCGACCTCCGGGAGCGCCCCCCCCGCGGCCGTCACCCGGAAACGGCCCGGCGAGCCGGCGTCCCACCACGCCGTTACCCGCGTCCCCTCCGGCAGCCCGGGCGGGAGCTTCAGCGTGGCGCTCGCCCCGCGTGCGGTGGCGACGGCGGAGGTCCCGGAAGGGCCATCCACCCCACCCTTCAGGTGCTTGCGCCAGCTGCTGCGGCGCCAGCCGCGGGAGAAGGAGATCTTCGCCGGGTGCACCCCGCGCTCCCACGGCGCCACGAAGCCCGGGGACACGGTGCCGCCGCCCGCGACCGCCGAGGCATAGGGGCCGGTGAAGAGCCCCCACTCGGTGTGGGAGTCCCCCAGCTGCGCCACGCGCCACGGACGGCCGGGCGCGGGCTCGCGGAGCATGGCCGCCAGGCGAACGCGCAGCCCCTGCGGCGCGTCCAGGAAACGTCCGGGGCCGGCCACGGCTGGCGCCCCCGCTGCCACCTCCGGGGAGGGGGACGCCTCCGGGAGTTCCTGCTCGAGGAGCGCCTCCCCCTCGTCCCCTGCTCCGTCGTCTCCCCCCTCACCAGCAAACGCCGCCCCGAGCCCACCGGACAGGGCGAGGAGACACAACGCGAGCAGGCGTGGGGCGAGGCGTGACACGGCATCCGAGATCCTGCCCCGTCCCCGCCCCTCCCTCACGCCCTTTCTTTTCTGGATCTCCCCCGACTGTCCCCTATCTTCCAGAGCCACTCCCCCGCCCTGTTGGCGGAGAGCTGCCCGCCCGGGGGCACGGTGGTCTTCGCCAGCCTCGTCTTCCTGTTTCTGTTCCTGCCGCTGCAGTTCGCCGCCTACTTCGCGCGGCCGGGACTGGGCTGGCGCAACGGGGTGCTGCTGGTCTTCTCCCTGCTGTTCTACGCGTGGGGCGAGCCGCGCTGGGTCCTCCTGTTGCTCGGCAGCTGCCTGCTGGACCACCGGATGGCGCTCGTCATCGAGCGGTACCGCGGGACGCGCCGGGCGAAGCTGGCGCTGGGCACCTCGCTGGTCAGCAACCTGGGGCTGCTCGCTGCGTTCAAGTACAGCGGGCTGGCGGTGGAGACGGTGAACCAGCTGGCGGGGACGCAGCTGCCGGTGCCTGCCCCCACGCTGCCGGTGGGCATCTCGTTCTACACGTTCCAGGCGCTGTCCTACGTGGTGGACGTGTACCGCGGCGAGGTGCCGGCCGAGCGCAGCTACGCGCGCCTGCTGCTCTACGTCAGCCTGTTCCACCAGCTCGTGGCGGGCCCCATCGTCCGGTACGTGGACGTGGCGCGGGATCTCGCCGGGCGCCGCTTCCACGCGGACGACTTCTCCCGCGGCGTCACCCGGCTCTGCGTGGGGCTCTTCAAGAAGGCCTGCATCGCCAACGTCGCGGGCGAGCTGGTGGCCCGGTACCTGGACGGCCCGCTCTCGGGGGTGTCCACCGACGAGGCCTGGTTCGGGCTCGCCATGTACACGCTGCAGATCTACTTCGACTTTTCCGGGTACTCGGACATGGCCATCGGGATGGGGCTGATGGCCGGGTTCCACTACCTTGAGAACTTCGACCACCCGTACGTGGCCCGCTCGGTGGGGGACTTCTGGCGGCGGTGGCACATCTCGCTGGGGACCTTCTTCCGGGACTACGTCTACTTCCCCCTGGGCGGGCGCCGGCACCACGCGCTGCGCAACCTGTTCGTCGTGTGGTTCCTGACCGGGCTGTGGCACGGGGCGTCGTGGAACTTCGTCCTGTGGGGCCTGTTCCACGGCAGCTTCGTCACGGCCGAGCGCGTGGCCGGGCTCTCCCCTGAGCGCTGGCCGCGTCTGCTTGCGCACCTCTACGTGCTGCCGGTGGTGATGGTGGGCTGGGCGCTCTTCTACTTCACGGACCTGACGCGGCTGGGGCAGTTCCTCGCCACGCTCGCGGGGTACGCGCCTGAGGGAGCCACCTCCGAGGGGCTCGCCGCCGTGCTGTGGGAACACGCGCTCTGGCTCGTGCTTGCGGTGGTGCTGTGTCTCCCGGTTCGCAGCGCCCTGGAGGCCTGGGTGGCCGCGCGGCAGCAGGCGTGGGTGCG
>VGRA01000603.1 GCA_016875515.1 Deltaproteobacteria bacterium
CCCGCTGCCCACGCCGCATGACTTCTTCGGCCGTGCGGCGTGGCACGGCGCGGCGGGCACGCCCCCGTCGGCGGCCCGCAACCGGGAGCGGCTGCTCGCGGCCTTCGAGGCCGCGGGATTCAAGCGCAACCGCATGGAGTGGTGGCACTACGAGGTGCTGGGCAGCGGGCGTTGGCCGAAGCTGGAGGCGCCGCTGGAGGCCGCGGCGCGCTGAGCCCGGGCCCTTACGGCGTACATGCCGCGAGGCAAGCCCCCGCCACGCACCACCCGGAGCTGCACTCGTCGTTGAAGGTGCAGGGGGCGTTGGGCCCGAGCAGCCCGGCGCAGGTGTTTCCGCCGTCTGCCTGCGCCGCGCAGCTGCCGTAGAGGCAGCCGTGGCCCGAGCAGCTCTCCCCGGCGCGAGGCAGCGGCGTGCACATCCCTCCCACGCACGCGCCCAGCAGGCGGCAGTCCCGGTCCACCTCGCACGCAGCCCCGGTGGCGAGGCGCCGTCCACAGCGGAGGTCCTGCGGCCCCTGGGCCGTTACGCAGGAGAGGTGGGGCTCGCAGTCGGAGGAGTGGAGGCAGGGGGTCCCCTCCGGCAGCGGCGGGATGCACACCCCCGCGCTGGTGGCGGTCCGGCCCACGCAGGCGAGCCCCGGCGCGCACAGCTGGCCGGTGCCGCAGTCCGTCCCTGTCGGCAGGGGTCCCCGGGGGGCGCAGGTGCCGGACTGCGGCACGCATGCGGTCCCGGGCCGGCACTGGCCGCTGCCGGTGCAGGGGACGCCGTCCGGGAGCCGCGGGACGCAGGTGGCGGACGTCTCCCCTTGGGAGAGATCGCAGTACAGCGTCTCCAGGCACTCGCCGTCCGCGCTGCAGAGCCGCCGCGCGGTGCGCCGGGGCTCGCACGTCCCGGTGTCGTTGCAGAAGTGTCCCGCTGCGCAGCGCGTCCAGGCGTCACACGCCGCGCCGGACTCGGCGGGTGGGACGCAGGTGCCGTTGGGGCCCACGCCGTCCGCCTGGCAGTACAGCCCGCCGTCGGTGGCGCAGTCCGCGTCCGCGCTGCAGTCCTCCCCGGCGTTGCCCGGCTGCCGGCAGCTGCGCGGGCAGGCGAGCCCCCGGCACACCTCTCCCGCGGGGCACTCGCTCCAGGCCCCGCCGTAGCAACTGCCCCCGCTCCCGGCAGCCGGCTGGAGGAATCCATCGCAGACGTCCGGCGTCTCGGTGACCAGCTCGCACGGCCGCACCGCCCAGGCCTGGGTGCAGGCGTAGGCCACGGACGGCAGCAGCCGGAGCGTCCCCGCCGCCACGCGCGCGGGCCACAGCGACGGGCCGCACGCCGTCTCAACCAGGAACGCCGCGCAGGCGCGCGCCTCGGCCAGCCCCTCGGCCACGAGCCCGCAGCGCTGCAGGGCCGCGCACCGCGCCGCGTTCACCTGCGCGCAGGTGTTGGCGGCGGTGAATGCGGGCGCGCTGCCCCCATCCCGCCCGCCGTCCAGGGCAGGCGCGCCGCCGTCAGGCACCGCCGTGCTGCCGCCGTCCCCGGTGCCCGGTTCCCGCGAAACGCACGCGAGCAGCAGCGCCAGCGCGACGAAGGTGAGCGCGCGCGCGTTCACCGCTGCGCCTCCTTCCCGCGCCGCGTGGCCACCAACTCCGCCACGATGCTCACCGCAATCTCCGCCGGGGTGAGCGCGTGGATGGCAATCCCCATGGGGCTGCGCAGCCGCTCCACCTGGGCCTCCGTGAAGTCCGCGGCGCGCAGCCGCTGCCGGAAGCGCTCCGCCTTCCGCCGGCTGCCGATGACCCCCACGTACGCCGCTTGCTTGGGCAGCAGCGCCTCCACCACCGCCTGGTCCAACGGGTGGTCGTGCGTGGTGACGCAGAAGTAGCAGTCCGGCCCGCCCGGCAGCTCCGCTGCCACGGTGGTGGGGTGGCGCACCACGCGGGTGGCGGCAGGGAAACGCTCGGCGGAGGTCCACTCGGGGCGCTCGTCCACCACCGTGACGTGGAAGCCCACGTGGCCGGCCAGCCGGGCCAGCTCCTGCGCCACGTGGCCCGCGCCGAAAACCCACAGACGCGACGCCGGGACGTGCTTCTCCAGGAACAGCTGCATGGACCCGCCGCAGCACATCCCCAGCTCGTGCGTGAGGTGCGTCTGGATCAGCCGGTGGGTCTCCGCGGAGGCCAGCAGCGCCCGGGCCGCCTCCACCACCTGCTGCTCGATGGCCCCACCGCCCACGGTGCCCCGCAGCTGCCCGTCCTCAAGCACCACCATCCGCGAGCCCGGCTTCTGCGGCGTGCTGCCGGAGGTGGAGACGACGGTGGCCACCACGAACGTGCGCCCCTCGGCGGAGAGCGACGACAGCTCGTGGAAGAGGTCCGTGGACATGGGCGCTCGGGGGCTTCAGGTGGACAGCGCGCAGGTGCCGCCGCTGCACACCGCGCCGGAGGGCGTGGGACAGGGGCCGCAGGATACCTGGGACTTCGGGGCGCACTGCTCCCATGCCGCCAGGTAGTCCGCGGTGGCCTCCGTGACGGACGCGGTCTTGATCGCCGCGTCCG
>VGRA01000604.1 GCA_016875515.1 Deltaproteobacteria bacterium
CGGTAGCCCGGATCCGGCGATCCCCACTGCTCGAGCCCCCCGGGGCCCGGGATGCGCGGCGGGATGGTCTCGGCCAGGAGCCGCTGCCGCCCGACGCGCAATTCGCCCCCGGGCGGGATGTCACGCTCGTCCCGCACCCGCAGGAAGACGCCGTTTCCACCGCCCACGTCCTCCACCGCCAGCTTGTCCCCTGAGAAGAAGAAGCGCGCCTGCACCGGTGCGACGAACGGATCATCCGGGAGCTTGAGGTCCGCCTCCCGGCCGCACGTGAGGGCGTCCCCGGAGATATCCACCACGGCCTCGCGGCCGCCGTCCGTTCGCACCACCCGGAGGGCGTACCAGGGGCGGCCCTTCCCACCGGTGGTCATGATGAGGGTGCTGCCCTTGAGCAGCGTCCCGCAGTGGGGGCAGGTCGTGGCGCCTGAAGGCGGGACGTGTGCGCAGGTGGGACAGGGCATGGAGTGGGTTGTACACCGGGAACGGCAGGTGTTGAAGCAAGCGGCCAGCCCGTGACATCCTGTACCCTCCCTAGGGTTCTCCCGTGCTTTGTCCCTCCTGCAACGCCGACGCTGGTGGTCACTCCACGTACTGCCCTTCGTGCGGGGCGATCGTGGTCCGGCCAGGGGTGAACGACGAGCACATCGGTCAGGTGCTCGCGGGGAAGTACAAGGTGGAGGCGCTGATCGGCGAGGGCGGGATGGGCAAGGTGTTCCGCGCCCGCCAGACGGTGCTGGACAAGCCGGTGGTGCTGAAGGTGCTGCGCTCCTCGCTGCTGTCAGACGAGCGGACGGTGGCCCGCTTCCAGCGCGAGGCGAAGGCGGCCAGCCGGCTGAACCACCCCAACAGCATCTCCATCCTGGACTTCGGGCAGGACACGCGCTCCGGGGCGCTCTACATCGCCATGGAGTACGTCAACGGCAAGGACCTGCACCAGGTCCTGAGCCGCGAGTGGCCGCTTCCCGAGTCGCGGGTTATCAAGCTCGTGCTGCAGGTGCTCTCCGCATTGGCGGACGCGCACGGGGCCGGGGTGATCCACCGGGATCTCAAGCCCGAGAACATCATGGTGGAGAACCGCCGCGGCGAGGACCTGGTGAAGGTGCTCGACTTCGGCATTGCGAAGATCCAGGACGCCGCGGGGGAAGAGGGGCCGGCCCTGACGCGCGCGGGCTTCGTCTGCGGGACGCCGGAGTACATGTCCCCGGAGCAGGCGCGGGGCGGGCCCATTGACAGCCGGTCGGACCTGTACGCGGTGGGCGTTATCCTCTACCAGCTCACCACGGGGGTGCTGCCCTTCGAGTCGGACTCGGCGGTGGGCTTTGCCACCAAGCACCTCACGGCCGAGCCTCCGCCGCCCAGCCGCCGCCGCCCGGATGCGCGGATATCCCCGGGGCTGGAGAGGATCGTCCTCAAGGCGCTCGCCAAGGATCCGAACGACCGCCCGCAGACGGCGGATGCCTTCCGGGCGGAGTTGACGGCGCTGTCCGAGCCGCGGGGGCGCCCCCACGTCCCTCCGGTGCGCCGCGCCGCGCTGCCCGTCTCCCAGGCGCGGAAGGGAACCCCCGAGGAGCAGGCCGAGACGAAGGTGGACGCGCCGCCTGCCGCCCGCCGCAAGCACGTGTCCGGTGCCGAGGCCTCGTTGGTCACGGTGGCCAGCACCGCGGTGACCGATCCGTCTGGGCGCGGCAAGGAGCTGCTCACGCGGGTGGAGAACGTCCCCACCCCGGTCAAGCTGGTGACGGTGGGTCTGGTGGTGGCGGGCGGGCTCGCGGCCTTCCTGGTCATGGGCTCCTCGGAGCCGGAGGTGCCGCTGAGGCCTCCCCCGGCAGACATCCCCATTCTCAACGCGCCCGCGGGCAGCGGCGGGACCAAGGGAATGGACCGTCCCTGGGAGAGCGCGGTGCCGCCGCAGATGGACCCGCGGAAGGTAGACGCGGAGATTGCATTGGGAGACGACGCCCTCAGCAAGGGCACCCTCCGGACGGCGACCATCCACTACCGGATGGCGTTTGCCGCGGATCCCAGGCCGGATCTCTCCCTGCGGTTGGGAGAGCTGGCGCTGCGGCAGGGCAAGCCTGCGGACGCGCGCGGCTGGTGGGAGCGCCACCTGAAGGACGCCCCGAAGAGCCGGGCCCGCGCCTACATCCTCACGACCCTGAAGAACGATCCGGCGGCGCAGTAGGCCTCGCCGTCTCCTCCACGGGATCCACACGGAGCATTTGCGAGCCGACGCGGACGCGGTCACCCGGGTAGAGGCGGCGCTCCACTCCCGGGGGGATCCGGACGAACGTCCCGAGGCCACCGGAGAGATCCCGCAGCAGCCCGGACTGGATGCCCGGCGAGAACTCGCAGTGGATGACGCCCAGCCCCTCGTCCCCGGGGTAGCAGAGGTCCGTCCGCTCCCCGCTCCCGATGCTCACGGTGGTGGAGGCCGTGGCGAGCGCCCGGCCGGGACGGCCCCCGGCGAGCATCTCCTCCAGCGCAAACAGCGGTTCGGAGGTGGGCACCGGCGCGCCGAAGACGACCGGCACGCCGGGGCGCGCC
>VGRA01000605.1 GCA_016875515.1 Deltaproteobacteria bacterium
TGCGGGCGGGGGCCCGGGATGCGGGGGCGTGGGCAGGTGCCCCCCCCAGGGCGGACCGACGCGGGGCCGGCGCTGCCGTCTTGGTGAACGGGTCCACCTCGTCCGTCAGCACCGCGCCCTTGACCGTGGGTGGAGCCTCCTTGACGGCGGAGAGCACGGGGCCCTTCACCGTGGGCGGCGGCTCCGAGGCGGGCGCGGACGCTGCCACGAGCGACCTGGAGACCCGCACCGAGGGGCCCGCGTTTACCTGCCCCTCCAGCAGGGACGTCACCACGATCTCGTTGTCCGCCGGCAGCTCGGCGGGGAGCGCGAGATCGGTGCGGGCCCCGGCCAGGGTGGGCTGCGCGCCAGAGGAGAGCGTCCCGCCTCCCGCCGCGTTGACCACCGCCACGGCGCCCGCGGGGGCGCGCGCCGGAAGGACCGGCATGGAGACCAGCGTGGGGAGCGCGTTGGAGAGCTCCTGGGCCATGGACTCCATGGACGGGTACCGCTCCACGCGGTACTTCCGGGTGGCGCGCTGGAGGACGTCGTCCAGGACGGGGAGATTCAGCACCGGGTCCACGTCCCACAGGTGCGGCATGGGCGTGTTGACCTGGTGCTGGAGGATCTCCGTGATGCTGCTCCCGTCGAACGGGGCACGGCCCGTGACCATCTCGAACAGCACCACGCCGAGCGCGTACACGTCCGCGCGCGCGTCCACGTCCCGCCCCTCCACCTGCTCGGGCGGCATGTACCGGGGCGTCCCGGCAATGGCCCCCTGCGCGGTCAGGCGCGAGGCGTTGTCGTGGAGCAGCCGGGCAATCCCGAAGTCCAGCACCTTGGCGAAGTGGCCGCGGAGCCCCGGCCTCACCATGATGTTCTCGGGTTTGAGATCCCGGTGGATGATCCCCATGGAGTGCGCCTGCCGCAGCACGTCCGCCACCTGCAGCGCAATGTCGATGGCCTCCCCCGCCTGCAGCCGTCCCCGCTCGGCGATGAAGCGGCGCAGGTCGCTGCCCTCCACGTACTCCATGACGATGCAGAGGGTCTCGTCCTCCTCCTGCAGGAGATCCAGCACCGTCACCGCGTTGGGGTGGGCGAGGCGCCCGTACGTCTTCGCCTCGTTCAGGAAGCGCCGGACGATGTCCGGCTCGTTCACAAGAGAGGAGTTGAGAAACTTCAGCGCCACCTTCTGGTCCAGCCGCTGGTTCTCCCCCAGGTACACGGCCCCCATCCCGCCCTGCCCCAGCTTCTTGAGGACGCGGTAGGTGCCCCCCACCAGGCGGCCAATCATCTGGTCCACCTTGCGGGAGATCTTCAGGGACGCGGTGCTGCCGCACGCGGGGCAGGAGCCCGTCCACTCGGCGTACTCGGCACCGCAGCCCTGGCAGAGCGTGACCGCCATGGGGGCCCGTTACCGCCCGCCCTGGTAGCGGGTGCGAAACAGCAGCTCCTCCAGTTGGGCCGCGCCCTCCGCCGGCGAGCGGGCGGCGGAGCGCGCCACGCGCAGCACCGCGGTGCGCGGATCGCTCGGGAGATCACGCTCCAGCACCGCGAGCGCCGCGTCCTGGTCCCCCGCGCGGAAGGTGGACAGCGCGCGCAGGAAGCGCGCCTGCGCCAGCGAGGCGTCCGCCTCCAGCGCCTCGGAGAAGAGCGCCTCGGCCTTCCGGGGATCCCCCGCCTGCAACTCCGCCAGCCCCTCGGTGAAGGCCGACCGGCCGGGTGCGCTGGCCGCGGGCTCTCCGAGCTCCCCTGCAAGCACGTACAACGGCCGCACCTCCCGCAACTGCCCGGCCGGGACCGGCGTGCGCGCGAGCGCCTTCTGCGTCACCGTGTCCGCCTGGGCCACCGCGGCGGCGCGCAGCTTCTGCGCCATGTCCCCCAGGTCCACGCCCAGGTACCCCGTCACCACCAACGCGCGCAGGGCCTCCTCCGCGCCGCCCTCGCCCAGAAGCGCCTTCTTCTCCAAGGAGGTGAAGAACCGGGCCTTCAGGGTTACGAACGTGGCGCCGGTGTCCGCGGAGGCCGCCCCCTGCCCGGCCTTGCGCTTCTCGCACCCCTCGGACTCGCCGCGGACCTTGTCGTAGTTGAGCGTGGTGGGCGGGGCGGCCTTGAGCCAGGTGCGGTAGGCGGCGCACGCCACCGCCACGTCGTCCACCTGCAGCTGGCTGCGCGCGTAGCCCAGGTAGGCGTCCAGCAGCCCGGGCTGCGCCCGGGTGGCGGCCAGGTACTGGACCGAGGCCTCGGCGAAGGCTTTCTCGGCGTAGAGCCGGTTGCCCTCCGCGAGGAGCGCGTCCGCGCTGCCCACCGAGGGCCCCACCAGCGGCTGTCCCGCCGCCGCCCCGCCCAGGAAACACAGCGCGAGCACCAGGGCGCTAGAACGCATACCCCACCCCCCCCTCGAACGAGTCGATGGCCGAGTTGGCCCCCAGCAAGGACCGCGAGTGACGGAAGGCCCCTTCCAGGTACAGCCCGCCCACCACCGTGAAGCGCACCCGGCCCTGGACTTCCAGCAGCGGGTCCAGCTGCCAGCGCGCCCGGTCGCTCAACAGGTTGTCCAC
>VGRA01000606.1 GCA_016875515.1 Deltaproteobacteria bacterium
GTGCAGGAGTGCGTCTCCAACGCGGCGAAGCACGCCGAGGCCACGCAGCTGCAGGTGAGGCTCGGGTGGGAGCCGGACCGGCTGCTGCTCACGGTGAAGGACGACGGGAAGGGCTTCACCCCCTCCGCCAGCCCGGCGGGGCACTACGGCCTGCGCAACATGCAGGAGCGCGCCGGCCGGTTCGGCGGGATCCTGGTCATCGACTCAGCCCCCGGGAAGGGGGCGCTCGTCTCGCTGTCCCTCCCGGTGAATTGAAAGGAGCCTGCCATGGAAGCCCCGGTGCGCGTGATGGTGGTGGAGGACCAGGCCCAGATCCTCAAGTCCCAGCTGAAGCTGCTCTCCCACTCGCCCTTCATCGAGCTCGTCGGGACGGCCCTCTCCGGAGAGGAGGCGCTGCAGCTGGTGGCGAAGGTGAAGCCGGACGTCCTGCTGCTGGACCTGGGGCTGCCGAGGATGAGCGGCCTGGAGGTGACGCGCGCGGTGAAGGCCTCGCACCCGGCCGTAGAGATCCTCATCTTCACCATCTTCGACGAAGAGGAGAAGGTGCTGGAGGCGGTGAAGGCGGGCGCGTCCGGCTACCTGCTGAAGGGGACGCCCGCGGACCGGATCGTCGAGGCCATCCGGGAGGTGCGCGCCGGCGGCACCGTCATCCAGCCCAACCTGGCGCGGCGGCTGCTCCAGCACTTCCGGATCCCCCTGGGTGGCGAGCCCACCCCCGCCCCCGCAGAGCCGACCCCCGCGGCCCCGCCGCTGCGCCCCCTGTCCGAACGGGAGACGGAGATCCTCCAGCTCATTGCCAAGGGGATCTCCAACACGGAGGCCGCGCAGGCGCTGGGGCTGTCCAAGGCCACCATCCGCACGCACCTGGAGCACATCTACCAGAAGCTCGAGGTCACCAACCGCGTGGAGGCCGTGACCGAGGGGATCCGCAAGGGGCTCATCTCGGTCTGACGCCCCGCCACCGCGCACGGCCACGCGCCCGGGACGGCCGCCACGCAGCGGACCACCCCGGGCGCAAGTCCGTTCAACGCCTCCTCAGAACGTGCCGCCCAGGTTGAGCGCGCCCAAATAGCGGCCGCCGTTCACGGTGTTGATGCCGGCGAAGTCGCGAGACTCGGTCCCCGTCACGATGAAGTCCTCGTCGAACAGCACGTTGTAGGCAAAGCGCGCGTCCGCGGTGAACAGTCCCGCGTGGGTGCGCAGCCCCGCCCCGAGCGGCATGTGGCCGGTCGTGGCGCCCCGGAAGCGGGTGTTGTCACCGCCGCGCACGTTGTAGCGGGACAAACCCACGCCCCCGAGCACGTACGGCTGGACCGCCGCGGCGGCCAGCCCCAGCGTGGCCACCGCCTGCCCGCCGTTGCGGACCACGTCCGCGCCGCTGGTGAGATCCCCGTTGCGCGCGTTGTTGACCGCGCCGTTGTAGCCCAGTTCCAGCCCCAGCACGCGCGTGGGCCGGATGTTGGCGTTGACGGACCAGGCCGGGCCAGGACGCAGCTGGGAGTCCAGCGATCCGGTGTACCCCTCCACGCCGCCGCCCACCGTCAACGTCAGCCCGCGCGTCTGCGGCCCGCCTGACGGCCGCCTCTCCTTCTCCCGGTCCGCCACGGGCGCGGCGGCCTCGGCCGGGGCCGCGGGCGTCTCCACGTTGACGTTCACGTGGGTCTGCGGCGGGGGCAGCATGCCCGCCTCGCCGCTGCCGCCCATGTCCACGCTGCCACCGGGCGCGGGTGGACACGTTCCGCGCTCCATGCAGGACTCCAACTCCCCGCCCTGCCCCCATCAAGGTCCGCTTCATGGATCCCTTCTCCGGGAATGGGGGCCGGAGCATGGCCCCGCCAACGGGAACCACGGTGGTGTGTGCGCCCGGACGCGGCAAGGCGCGAGGCGGCAAGCCACTCGCCCACCCCCGGAATCCCCCCCGTGAAGCGGCCTAGAAGGCGAGCGTGAGGCCGCCGGAGACCGTGGCGTAGGACTCCTCCGCCGCGCCGCCGCTGTCCCACTTCTGGCCCTTGCCCTCGTACACGTCCCAGAAGCGGGTGTAGCGGAAGCGCGCGGTGTAGCCCACCGGCCCCACCAGGTCCCCGGCCAGTCCCCCTTCAGCGGAAAAGCCGTTGCCCAGGGCAGACGCTCCGAACGCGGCCAGCTCGTCCACCCCCGGGTTGGCGCCGAAGAAGAGGCCCCCCCCCGCCTCCACCTTGAGGAACCGTGCCAGCGGGACGGACAGCTCCACCCCCGCGGCGCCGTACAGCCGGTGGCTGCCGGGGAGCGGGGAGTTGGCCGCCTGGTCGACCTCGAACATGCGCCCCTGCACGCCGCCGTGGATCCCCACGTGGCCCACGTTCGGCGCTCCCGGCTCGCCCCCGAGGGCGAAGTGCCACCGCCACGTCGCGGACGCCTGGAAGGCATGGTCCAGGGCCGTCACGTCCTGGGCCTCCGCGGCGTCCACGGCGCTCTCGCTCCGCACCTTGAGCAGGGACACCCCGAGCCCGTACTGGCCCGTCACGCCCAGGCCGGCGAGCGGCCCGTCCAGCACGCGC
>VGRA01000607.1 GCA_016875515.1 Deltaproteobacteria bacterium
CGCTCGTGGGCGAGCAGCAGGCGGCAGAGGGGCTGGCGGCGGGCCGGGCGCTTTCCGGCCGCCGGCTGGAGGCGCTGGAGGAGGCGGTGGAGACGCGGGCGCTGTCGCTCGCGGGGGACCCGGCGTACGGGCTCGCGCTGCACAATGGCGCCGTCTACACGGACGCGCAGCTGCAAGGGCGCAACGCGGTGCAGCTGTTCGCCACCGGGCGGCTGCCGTGGCGGGCGGCGGAGCGGCGACGGCGGGTGGCGGGGCGGCAGAAGGCGCTGCTGGTGGAGGTGCTGGCGGGGCTGGCCAGCGTGGACCGGCCGCCCAACTTCACCACCCGGCGCGCCATCCAGCGGCAGGTGGCGGAGCTGCACCTGCCCTCGGAGCTGGACGGCCCGCTGCGGGTGGCGGTGAAGCGCACCTTTGACCGGGTGCAGCCGCTGGAGCAGCTGGTGGCGGGCGTCCGCAGCCGGGAGGCGCGGCGCTTCGTCCTGGAGCAGGCGCTGCTGGCTTCCCTGGTGGATGGGAGGCGCAGCCGCGCGGAGCTGCGCTACCTGCACGCGCTGGCGGAGGCGCTCCGGTTCGAGGCGGGGGAGGTGGCCCGCATCGAGGTGGAGATGGCGGAGTTCTACGCCCGCAACCGCTCGGTGGTGGACGTCTTCACCGTGTCCGCGGGGGCCAATGTCCTGGGCGAGGAGCTGATTGGCTCCATGCAGTCCGCGGTGGAGAAGAACTTCTACCGGCTGCTGCAGGAGATACGGGAGACGGGGGAGCTGTCGGTGCTGCTCACCAAGGCGGCGCGCGGGCAGTCGTTGACCGCTGCCGAGCGCAAGGCCATGCGCGAGCAGCTCATTGACGTGGCCAAGGCCATTCCGGCGCTCGCCATCTTCGCGGCGCCGGGGGGGATGCTGCTGCTGCTGGCGCTGGCCAAGGTGCTGCCGTTCGACCTGCGCCCCTCGTCGTTCCAGGACGCCCCTCCCGGGGAGAGCCCTCCGGACGAGGGCACCTCCGGGGACGAGGGCGGCTAGGAGCGCTGCAGCTTGACGGCGAGCCGGCGGAGGTCCTCGTTGACCTTCACGAACTCGGTCTTGCCGCGCTCGGACTCCAGCTGCTTCTCCAGCTCCGGCAGCAGCTTCTTCGCCTCGGTGCCGGCAGCCGCGTCATCCGACAGCCAGTCCAGGGCCTGGATGAGGGCGAGCCGGGCGTCCAGGTTCTTGTCCGACAGCGCCTTCATGAGCGCTGGGGCGGCGTCTGCCTTGCCGGACCGGCCCAGCTCCAGCGCGGCGCGGGCGCGCACCGAGGCGTCCGCGACCGCCAGCTTCCCCGTCCAGCAGGCGGCGTCCGCCCCGCACGCCTTGGCGGCGGCGAGCGGCTTCTGGGCGTTGGCCAGCACCTCCTCGTGCTTCTTCACCAGCGCCGGGACGTCCTTGCAGCCCATGTAGTCCGGGTTGTCCTTGCACTCGGCGGCGGTGGCGGCGGGCTCCGCCTTGGCAACCTTCTGCAGCTCCTCGAGGGCCTTCTCGCCGCCCAGGGCCGCCACGCCCTGGATGCAGGGCTCGCGGGCGTCCCACGGCCCCCTGGCCGCGCACTTGAGCAGCGCCGGGACGGCGTCCGCGGAGCCAATCTTGGTGAGGGCGCGCACGTAGTACCCGCGGGCGTTGGCCTCCTCCTCCTCGAGCAGCGCGGACAGGGGCTTGACCGCCTCCTTGCTGCGCAGCCGGCCCAGCGCCTCGGCCGCCTGCATGCGGACGATGAGCTTCAGGTCCAGCATGGTGTTGTCGTACTTGAGCAGCCCGAGCAGCTGCTTCTCCGCGCGGGCGTCCCGGAGGTCCCCCTCCAGCATGGCGGCCTTGGCAATGAGCGCCGCCTCCTTGAGCCCCTTCTCCCTGGCGTACGCGAGCAGGTCCGCGTCCTTGCCGTCCAGGATGGTGAGCATGGCGTCACCGCTCTTCGGGCCCACCTGGAAGAGGGCGAAGGAGGACTCGGCGTAGAAGGAGACGCCCTTGCGCTCGCGGAACATCATCTTGGTGAGCGCCGGGATGGCGGACGCATCCCCAATGTTGCCCAGCGCGATGATGGCCTTCTTGCTGATGAAGTTCTCCTCCAGGTCGGAGGTGGCCACGTCCGAGAGCTCCGGCACCACGTCCGGGGACTTGAGGGCCCCCAGCCCCTCGATGACCTGGATGCGGACATACGGGTCGCGGGACTTGAGCAGCTTGCGCAGTACGGGGACGGCCTTCTTGTCCCCGGAGGCGGCCAGGGCGGCGGCCACGTCCTTGTTGAGCGCGTTGGCGGCTGGCTCCGTGTTGGCCAGGTCCACCGCCCCCACGAGCGCGTCGACGGAGGAGGGGTCCTTCTGGGCGGCAAGCAGCTTGACGAGCGCCGCCTTCACCTCCAGGGACTTCTCCGTCTCCAGCTTCTTGTGGAGGAGCGGGAGGAACGAGGCGGTCAGCTTGCCGGAGGCCTTCAGGTCCACCACCACCTTCACGCGCTCCTTGGGCTTCTGGGCGTTGTCCAGCTGCTTGCCCCAATACTCCGGGGTGGCAGG
>VGRA01000608.1 GCA_016875515.1 Deltaproteobacteria bacterium
CCCGCCCTCGGCGTGCTCCACCTGGTCCGCGCGCCGCAGCGCCGCGTTGATGCGGCGGACCATGCCCGGCATGGCGTCTGCCGGGTAGAGCGACTGGTCCGAGTAGACCTGCCCCGCGGTGTTGGCGTCCGCGGCCACCCGCCAGCCGGAGACGTAGAAGGCCTCCAGCCCCGCGCGCACCATCTGCACAGCCTGGTTGCCGGACAGTGTCCCCAGCGCGGGGACGAAGTCGCGCTGGTGGAGCAGCTCCCACAGCCGCGTGGCCCCAAGCCGGGCGAGCGTGCACTCCACGTGCAGCGAGCCCCGCAGCCGCTCCACCGCCTGGGGCGTCCACGGCCGGTGGACCCCTCGAACCGGCTCCGCTCCGCCATGCCCCCCTCGTTCTCACTCCTGCGCCAGCACCGCGCGGTACGCGGGCACCGTCAGGAACTCCTCGAGGGTGGGGGCGAGCGACAGCCGCGTGAAGAGCGCCGCGGCCGCGTGGAAGCGTGTGGTGGTCAACCGCGGATCCCCGGCTGCCTCCGCCTGCGCCGCCAGCACCTCGTCCACCACGCGCCGCAGGGCGTCCGGCGTGAGCACCCCCAGGCCCTCCAGAGACACGCCGTGGTGCAGTTGCTGCCAGGTCTGCGCGCGGGAGATCTCCGCGGTGGCGGCGTCCTCCATGAGGTCATCCATGGGCTGGCACCCCACGCCGCGCAGCCAGCCCTCCAGGTACAGCAGGCACACCCGCACGTTGTGGCGCAGCCCCGCGAGCGCGTGGGGCCCGGCCGGAACGCGCAGCAGTTGCTCGCGCGTCACTTGGACGTCCGCCCGCGTGACGCCCAGCTGGTGGGGCCCCGGCATGTGCGCGTCGAACACGGCCTGCGCCACCGGCACCAGCGCCGGGTGGGCCACCCACGTCCCGTCGTAGCCCTGCTGCACCTCCCGCAGCTTGTCCGCGCGGACCTTCTCCAGCGCCGCCGCGTTGCGCGCCGGGTTGCCCTTCACCGGGATGAAGGCCGCCATGCCGCCCAGCGCGTGCGCCCCGCGCCGGTGGCACGTCTGCACCAGCAGCTCCGCGTAGGGCCGCAGGAAGCCGCGGTCCATGGTGAGCGTGTCCCGGTCCGGGAGGACGCGGTCGGGGTGGGCCCGCAGCCGCTTGATGTAGCTGAACATGTAGTCCCACCGTCCGCAGTTGAGCCCCGCCGAGCGCTCTCGCAGCTCCCAGAGCAGCTCGTGCATCTGGAAAGCCGCGGGCAGCGTCTCCACCAGCACGGTGGCCCGGATGCTCGCGTGCGGCAGCCCCAGCCGCGCCTCGGAGAAGGCGAACACCTCGTTCCACAGCCGGGCCTCCAGGGGGGGCTCCAGCTTGGGCAGGTAGAATCAGGGGCCCGCGCCGTGCCGCAGTTGCTCGCGCGCGTTGTGGAAGAGGAAGAGCCCGAAGTCGAACAGCGCCCCGGTGAGCGGCGCCCCGTCCACGGAGACGTGGGCCTCGTCCAGGTGAAGCCCGCGCGGCCGCACGAAGAGTGCCGCCGTCTGGGGGGCCAGTTGCAGCGGCCGGTCCCCGCCCATGATGCGCAGCGTGCGCCGGACCGCCTCGGAGAGCTACCGCTGGCCGGATACCAGGTTGCTGAACGTGGGGCAGGTGGCGTCCTCGAAGTCCGCCATGAACACCCGCGCGCCGCTGTTGAGGGCGTGGATGATCCGCCGCGCGTCCGGCGGCCCGGTCAGCTCCACGCGCCGGTCCAGCAGCGGCGCCGGCGCGGGCGCCACGGTCCAGGTGCCCTCCCGGATGGCCGCGGTCTCCGGGAGGAAGTCCGGAAGCGCCCCTGCGTCCAGCCGCGCCTGCACCGTCTCCCGGCGAGCGAGCAGCGCCCTCCGCTGCCCGCCGAAGCGCCGCTCCAGCTCCGCCACGAACCCCAGCGCCTCCGGCGTGAGCACCCGCCCGGCGTCCGGCAGCGCCGGCCCCTGCGGCTCCACCGTCCCCCGTCCCGGCCACCTCCTGCATCGCCCGCCTCCTTCCACCCACAAGACCGCAGAATTGTTCGCGCCCGCCGCGTCGGTGTGGTTAACGGTGAGCACCGTGTACGCGAAATGGAAGGAGCGGCTGTCGGACGTGGTGCAGCGCTACGGCGCCGTGGCGCTGGTGACGCACTACGGGCTGGGGGCGCTTTTCTTTTTCGGGCTCGTCGCCGCGTGGAAGTTCGGCTACGGCGAGCCGCTCGCCCGCCAGTTCGGCCTGGGGGCAACCGCCGAGGCCTCCGCGGCCTGGGGCGGCGCGTACGTCGTCTACAAGGCAACCATGCTGCCGCGCATGATGGTGACCGCGGTGCTCACCCCCGGCATCGCCCGGGTCGTGGGGCGGTCACCCAAGCCTCCCGCGGCCCCCTGAACCTCCTCCCACGGAGACCTTCCTCATGTCCTTCACGCTCTATTTCGTCCCCCAGACCCGGGCCACGCGCCCGCGCTGGCTGCTGGAGGAGCTGGCCGTCCCGTACGAGCTCGTGCAGCTGGATCCCGCCAAGGGGGAGACGCGCA
>VGRA01000609.1 GCA_016875515.1 Deltaproteobacteria bacterium
CCGTCGTCCCCCTCTTCCAGCCAGGGGGCGAGCTGGTACTGGGCGTCCCTCGAGAAGCGCGCCCGCGCGCGACCCGCCTTCACCCCGCACGTGAGGGCACCGTCCTCGTCTACGGACAGCGACGCCCCGTCCAGCACCTCCGCGGTCCGGTCGCTCAGGCGCACCCAGGGGCCGCCCGGGGCGTCGTCCACCGAGACCACGCGGTACGCCGCCCCCTCCACCTGGACGAAGCACCAGTCGTTGCCCACCCGCAGCACGTAGCGGCCACCCTCGGCAGGCTCGAGTCCGCGGTTGAACGTCTCGATGACGCGCGGGTGCTCCACCGGCTCGTCGTCGTGCCACCAGCGCCCCTGGCGGTCCAGGCGCAGGCCGCTGTCCTCGCGCGTGTGCCAGCGCGAGGCCTTGCTCACGGCGCCCGCCCCGAGCGGGCCGCCTCGCGGGCGCGCACGTACTCGGTGTACCCGGAGAAGGCGGTGGCGCCCCAGGTGTTGACCAGCACCCCGAGCGCCGCGGCGGCCAGCACTGCGCGGTGGCGCAGCGACCAGCCGCTCAGCGCGAACAGCGTCATGAGGTACGGCGTGTAGTCCAGGCTGAACCGGAAGCCGAACTGCATGTACCCGTTGTTCTGGTACAGCAGGCCCGGCAGCGCGGTCACCGCCACGGTGAGCCACAACGCGCGGCACAGCCTCGGCTTCTCCCGGGGGGCGAGCAGGAAGACCAGCAGCGGGAGCGTCAGCAGCAGCGACAGGCCGTTCGGATCGTACGAGAGGCGCAGCGGGTTGGTCGCCACCTTCGGCAGAATCAGGAAGGCGGACTCCACGTTCCTCGCCAGGTAGTGGAGGTTGAACAGTCCGAACTGGTCGATGTCCGCGTTGACGCGGTTGTTGAAGAAGAAGGCGTGGCCGAACTCGGACACCTTCCCGAAGCGGACCAGGTTGAACCACGCCCCCGCCAGCCCGAGCGGCGCCGCCCCGGCGGCGAACAACCCCATCTTGCGCAGCGCCGGGCGCGGCTGGGCGCGCACCCTCGCCCACTGCTCGCCCCAGGGCAGGTTCTCCGGGAAGAGCGCCTCCAGCACGAAGAATACCCCGGTGAAGAGCAGCGGCGTGCGAGTCAGCACCGCCATGGACCAGGCGAAGCCGGCCAGCACCGGGCGGTGCGCCTTCACCGCATTGCGCATGTAGACGCAGGTGAGCGCCGCACCGAGTACCTCCGCGCTGAACCACACCTCACCGCGGATGGCGCAGTAGAAGAACAGCGTCCCGAAGCCGAACAGCAGCGCCAGCACCGCGTTCTCCTGCTCCGAGCGCACGGACTCGCCGTCCCGGGTGAGCAGCCGCAGCAGCGTGTAGAAGAGGGCCACCGCCAGCGCCCCCACGATGACGCCGAAGGACGTGTCGTTCAGCTGGTAGCCGTTCACCGCCACGAAGGGCAGCATGAGCAGGGCCGGGAAAGGCGGGAAGCTGACGTACCAGCGGTTGGAGGGCTCGTTCGGCCGGGTGCATCGCTGGTAGCTGCCCCCCTCCTGCTTCACGCATGCCCAGTCCTCTAGGTTCGGCAGGACGTCCGCGGCAATGTCCAGCCGCCCCTCCAGCCACGCCTGCGCCTGGTAGATGAAGTGGGGCGCGGCGCTCTGCCGCAGGAAGCGCTCCCCGGAGAAGCCCGCCAGCACCAGCAGCGAGAGCGCGAACAGCGCCACCTCCACCCGGTAGGCCCCGAGCCACAGCCCCAGCCCCATCCGCACCGGGCCCCCGCCTGCCGCCAGCAGCGTACCGCCGGGCGTGACCGGGTGGGCGGGCGGCGGCTGGGGCGAGGAGGCGGGCTCGGTGTCCTTGGCCATGGTGGGTGAGTGCTTACCTCACAATCCATCCCCTGCCACCGCGTGGCGCAGCAACTCCAGCGCATGCGCGGTGGCGAGCCGCTGCACGCGCTCGCGGTCTCCCGGCAGGAGCACACGCCGCACGCGCACCTGCCCGCCCGGGGCAGCCACCGCGGCGAACACCGTCCCCACCGGCTTTTCCGCGGTGCCACCCGCGGGGCCGGCGTAGCCCGTCACCCCGAGGCCATAGTCGGCGCCGCACGCCTCCCGGATGCCGGAGGCCAGCGCGGAGGCCACCTCTGCGCTCACCACGCCGGCGCGCGCCAGGAGCTCCGCGGGGACGTGGGCGAAGCGCTGTTTGGCCGCCTCGGTGTAGGCCACCACGCCGCCCGCGAAGACGTCACTGGCCCCTGGCACGGCGGTGAGCTGCGAGGCCACGCGCCCCCCTGTGCAGCTCTCCGCCACCGCCACCGTCCTGCGCGCCGCCCGCAGGGCCTGCACCAGCACCTCCTCGTACCGGTCGTCGTCCGCGCCAAAGAGGTGCTCGCCCAGCACCTCCCGGCACGCCCGCTCCACCGCCGCCAGCCGGCCATCCGCCTCCTCCTGGCTGGCCCCTTCCGCGAGCAGCTTCAGGTGGTTCTCCGGCGCGCGGGTGCGGGTACCGAAGCGGACGTGCGGGTGCGCCGGGACGAGCGG
>VGRA01000610.1 GCA_016875515.1 Deltaproteobacteria bacterium
GGCGGGTTATAGTTTTGTGGTGAAAGGCGGGGCCGGGGGTTCCGCAGAATAGTTCCGGTGGTGACCGCGTTGGTGGTAACCACGTTGCAGCCCGCAGCGTTGAAAGGGATTCCGTGCGCTCCAGTTACAAGACCGTCGGCCTCTGGCTGGTCCTCATCGTGTTGTTCGTTGGGTTCTACAACTTCTTCTCCCGGACCACGGAGGAGGTGCAGGAGATCCCCTTCACCACCTTCCTGGAGAAAGTGGACGGCCGGGGGGTGAAGTCCGTCGTCGTCAAGCAGAACTACTACGAGGGCACCTACGCCGGGGCCGCGGAGGACCGCGCCGCGAAGTTCCGCACCAAGGGTCCACCGGCAGACACGCAGATGCTCCAGAAGCTGCGCGACGGCGGGGTGGAGGTCCGCTACCTGCCCGAGGAGCAGAACAGCCTCTGGATCACCATACTGAGCCAGTGGATGCCCATTGTCTTCTTGTTCCTGTTCTTCGTCTTCTTCATGCGGCAGCTGCAGGGGTCTGGCGGGAAGGCCATGACGTTCGGCAAGAGCAAGGCCCGGCTGCTGAGCGAGAGCCACAACAAGGTCACGTTCGCGGACGTGGCCGGCATTGACGAGTGCAAGGAGGAGCTGGAGGAGATCATCGCCTTCCTGAAGGATCCCAAGAAGTTCACCAAGTTGGGCGGGCGGATCCCCAAGGGGGTGCTGATGTCCGGCCCGCCGGGCACCGGCAAGACGCTGCTCGCCAAGGCGGTGGCGGGCGAGGCTGGCGTGCCGTTCTTCAGCATCTCCGGCTCTGACTTCGTGGAGATGTTCGTGGGCGTTGGCGCCAGCCGCGTGAGGGATCTCTTCGAGCAGGGGAAGAAGAACGCCCCGTGCATCATCTTCATTGACGAGATTGACGCCGTGGGCCGGCACCGCGGCGCGGGGCTCGGCGGCGGGCACGACGAGCGCGAGCAGACGCTCAACCAGCTGCTGGTGGAGATGGACGGCTTCGAATCCAACGAGGGCGTGATCCTCATTGCCGCCACCAACCGCCCGGACGTGCTGGACCCGGCGCTGCAGCGCCCCGGCCGGTTTGACCGGCGGATCGTGGTGCCCCGGCCGGACCTCAAGGGGCGCATGGGCATCCTGAAGGTGCACACGCAGCGCGTGCCGCTCGCCCCCGAGGTGAACCTGGAGGTCATTGCCCGCGGCAGCCCCGGCATGACGGGGGCAGACCTGGAGAACCTGGTCAACGAGGCGGCCCTGTTCGCCGCCCGCAAGACCAAGGAGCGCGTGGACCTCGGGGACTTCGAGGCGGCCAAGGACAAGCTGCTGATGGGGCCCGAGCGCAAGTCCATGGTGATGAGCGAGAAGGAGAAGCGGAACACCGCCGTGCACGAGGCGGGACACGCGCTCGTGGGCAAGCTGCTGCCCGGGTGTGATCCGCTCCACAAGGTGACCATCATCCCGCGCGGGGCGGCGCTGGGGCTGACCCAGTACCTGCCGGAGGAGGACAAGTACTCGTACTACCGGTCCTCGGCGCTGGACCGCATCTGCATGATGCTCGGTGGCCGGATAGCGGAGGAGATCTGCTTCAACGAGATGTCCTCGGGGGCCTCCAATGACATCGAGCGCGCCACGGAGCTGGCGCGCGCCATGGTCTGTCGCTGGGGCATGAGCAACACGCTGGGACCCCTGGCCTTCGGCGAGAGCGAGGGGGAGGTCTTCCTCGGCCGGGACTTCGGCAGCCGGCCCAACTACTCCGAGGACACCGCGCGGCAGATTGACGCGGAGGTGCGGCGGATCATCACCGAGTCCTACGACCGGGCGAAGGGGCTGCTGGTTGAGAACCGCGGCGTCCTGGACCGGATCTCCGACGCGCTCTTCGAGTACGAGACGCTGGACGCCGAGGACGTCAACGTCCTCATCCAGGGGGGCAGCATCAGCCGGGACCGCCCTGCGCCGCGGGTGGTTGCGCCACCTGCGCCGCTGGAGAAGAAGGAGAAGCGGAAGATCCTGGATGCCCTGGACGGGCTGGGCGGCCCGAAGCTGCCCGAGCCGGGTAAGGTCTAGAGGCCTCGCCTCGCGTGTGCTCCGCCCAGGCGTGGTCGGTTCGGCTGTTGCTCCTCTCCGCTGGCGCCCTCGCCGGGTGCCTCGTCGTGGACGAGCGGCTGTACGCGTGCACCGACGAAGGGCAGTGCGAGCGGGGAACCTCGTGCATCCAGGGGCTGTGCCTGCCGCTGTCTCTGGATGGCGGGGCAGGGCCAGACGCGGGAGATCCGGGAACGGATGCCGCACCAAGGGACGCAGGCGAGCCCGGACCAGACGCTGGAGAGGGGCACGACGCGGGTGATCCCCTTCCAGACGCTGGCGCCGAGGATGCCGGGTCGTCGGATGGCGGGGCGGACACGGACGCCGGAGTTCCAGATGCCGGGGTTCCAGACGCCGGAGTTCCAGACGCCGGGGCTCCAGACGCCGGGGCTCCAGACGCCGGGGCTCCAGACGCCGGAACCGCCGCGGACGGAGGGGCCGGCACA
>VGRA01000611.1 GCA_016875515.1 Deltaproteobacteria bacterium
CCCCTGCCCTACCAGCGTCCCAAGCTTGAACTGCTCGAGCAGCAGAAAGTCGAAGTCGCGGAGGTCTGCCTTGTAACGGTTGATGCCGACGGACATGCCTTCACTCCTTGGCATGGGGCGGGCGGGAGCGCCCTGCCCCTTCATTGCCCACCCCTTGGGGTAAGCACGGGAGAGTTTGTTCGCCGTTGATTCTTAAGTCAACGGAAGGTGCCGCTGCGCGTCAGGCCTTCTTCGGCTTCTTGGAGGCAGCAGCCACCCTACCGGCCGGCTTCTCCCGGGGGGCCTCCTTGCGGGCGGGGGCCTGCTTGCGCGCCCCCTCCACCGGGCCTCCCGCTGCCGCCGTCTTCTTCATGGCCGCCGCCGGGTCCGTCACCTGGGTGCGCAGGCTCTCCCGCGGCACCTCCACCACGATGGGCGGGTTGCCCGAGCGCTGCCGGTTCTCATCCTCCAGGCTGTAGAAGAGCTGCAGTGCCGCCTGCCCTTTCACCAGCAGCTCGCCGCGCTGGTTCTCCGCCCAGAGATCCAACTCGGCGAAGTACCGGCCCGCCTCCCCCCAGCGGTCCGTCACCCGGCCCTTGCAGACCACGGTGTCCCCGGGCCAAGCCATCTTGACGAACTTCACGCCGAAGCGGCGCACCTGCGCCCCCCGCGCCCAGTCCGTCAGCAGGTGGCCGAGCAGCCCCATCACCAGCATCCCGGGGGCGTAGACGGAGGGCATCCCGGCGGCCCTGGCCGCCAGTTCGTCCACGTGCACCGGGTTGTAGTCCCCGGAGGCTCCCGCGTAGCGGGCCAGCTGCACCCGGTCCAGCGCCGCCTTGGTCAGCGGCGGGAGCTCCTCGCCCACGCGGACCGCGTCGAAATAGAGTTTGCGTGCCGGCATCTCAGGCCACCCCGTCCTTCGCCGCGCGGATGACCAGCGTCCGCCTCGCCCGGAACACCACGTTCCCCTCCTCATCCCGCCCCTCGTCCTCCAGCACCGCCAGGTCCATCCGGCCCGAGGGCCCCGTCTTCTCGCCCACCTCCGTCACGCGCGTCGTGACGTAGATGCGGTCCCCCGCGAAGATGGGTCGCTCGTACTCGAAGGACTGCTCCGCGTGGAGCAGCGACTTGATGCTCACCCCGAGCAGTTCCCGCAGGTCGGCCGCGGAGTGGAAGCTCGCGGGGAACGTGGGCGGCGCGACGATGGCGGGGTACCCGGAGGCCCGGGCGTACTCCTCGTCGTAGTACACCGGGTTGAAGTCCCCCATCGCCTCAGCGAACCGGCGGATGGCCCCCTTCTCCACCTCGTTCATCGTGGGCGGCGAAGCCCTGCCAATGGCCTTCTTGTCGAGCATCTGTGTTCCGTCCTCCCTGGATCAGCGTCCCGCCGGCAGCTCCAGGACCGTCAGCAGCCCCGGCTCCGCCGCCGTCACGCGCGGCGCGGCATTCACCACCAGGTTCGCGGTCGCCACGTCTCCCGCGAGCCCCCCCTTCACCTCGAACTCCACGGGGAGGTCCGCGTCCAGCCGCACGCGGTCCCCCACCCCCTCTGCCCCGAGCGCGATCGTCAGTTCCAGCCGCACCCGCTCCTGCCCCTCCGACAGCGCCGTGGCAACCTGGTGGATGCCCGCCACGCGCCCCGCCTTCACGGGGAAGGCCCCGCCGGTGATCTCCTCCTCGGCCAGCACCGGGAAGAGCTCCTCCTCGAAGTCGTCGCAGTCCATCCCCAGCCCCAGCGCGAGCAGCGCCGCGGACTCCACCAAGCCCACGTGGCCCGGCGCGTCCTCCTCCACCGCCGCCAAGAACGCCTGCTCGGTCAGCCCCGCGCCAATCTTCCGCTGCAGCGCCGGCGGGCGCGTCCGCGCGTCCACCACGCGCTCCACCCGCGCGTGCCGCACCTCGCCGCACACCGCCCCCAGCGTGGCCGGCAACCGGTCCATGATGAACCCGGGGTTGACTCCCGTGCCCAGCACCACCACCCCCGCCTCCTCTGCCTCCCGGGCCAGCCGCTCCGCCGCTTCGGCGTGCCGCAGCCACGGGAAGGACAGCTCTTCGCACGTGGACACCACCGACATCCCCAGCCGCACCGCGCCCAGCAGCCGGTCCATCACCTGCGGCAGCCGGGACGAGGTGGCGTGCAGCAGCACCGCCCCGCGGGTTCGCCCCAGCGCATCCCCTAGCAAGCCCTGCACCTTCAGGTTCCCGGCGGGCGCCCCGAGCACCTCCGAGAGCGGTTTGCCCTTCAGCTGGGGACCGGTGTCCACCGCCCCCACCAGCCGGACCTCGGGGCTGCGCAGGGCCGCCAACGCCACCGCCTTTCCAATGGCGCCGAGTCCCATCACCACCACCGGCACCGCGCCGGACCCGGCCGGGGCAGGCGGGGGCGATGAAGCGGGGCGAGCCGAACCCCTGGGACGCGAGGAAGCCATGGGTGTCTCCCTTACGTGACACCCGTTGGGACAGGCAAGCGCCGCGTGGCAGCCCCCCCTCGGGCGTTCACCGAAGGACGCGCACCCGCAACAAGGTGTCTCCCT
>VGRA01000612.1 GCA_016875515.1 Deltaproteobacteria bacterium
GCCCTCGAACACCACGCGCGCCTCCTCCAGGCGTCCGGCCCCGGCGAGCTCGCAGCCCACCCGGGCAATGCCCTGCGCCTCCTCAAAGGTGATCCCCTCCACCTCCGCCCACGTCCGTTCTCCGCGCGCCCAACGGCGAACCTGCTCCGCGGCCTCTGCGTCCAACGTGTCCTGACGGCGCTGGTCCATGTTCATCCCCTCATGTTCTGGATGGCGGTCATGCACATCCCGTGAAATGCCGCTGCACTGTTGGAGGCGAGGTCGTTCATCTGGCGGCGCTGTTCCATCAGCCGCTGCAGGTCCCTGATGAGCTTCTCTCGGTCCTGGCCGTCCGACTTGGAGAGCGCCTCGCCCTTGCCGAGGATGGCCTGATCCAGCCGCCCGAGGACCGCGTCCACGATGCGGGCAATCTTCTCCTCCAGGCAGAGACTGGGATCCTGGAGGATTCCCGCCACCGGGTTGCCCTGTCCGGGTGGAGGAGGCAGCGGCAGCGGGGTGAAGAAGTGGGCCTCGCCGGGTGGCGGCGCGCACCCACCAGGTGGGGACGGCGGCCGCGGAGGCGGAGGCGGCGCGTAGCCCGGCATCTGCGTGCAGCCCGGCGGGACCGGCGGCAGCTCCGCGAGCGCCTCCTGCTCCTTGAGATGCTCCCCGAGCAGCCCCAGGGCTCCGCCGAGCACCGTCTGGGGCTGGAACGTGACGACCCCGGCAATGACGCGGACCAGGTTCTTCGCCTCCCCGTCCAGGCCCAGCTTGTCCGAGGCGAAGTTGATGACCCACGTGGTCGGGTCGAACACGCCGACGACCTGGGACAGGCCGGACAGCAGGGAGGAAGGATCCATGGCGGTGACTCCTTGTTGCGGTTGGGTCTGAGCGGCAGACAGGCGCCTCTGCAGCGCGGGTGCCAGGGCGGCCTTGCGTCCCAGCACCATGGATTCCGCCCGCTTGGCGCCCAACCGGCTCACCCGCCCCGTCCCGAAGGCGCGCACACCGTCCTCGCGGCTGGACCCGTTCCGGGTAAGGTCCCCCACCCGATGAGGACCATGGGCCTGGACGTGGGGACCCGGACGGTGGGGGTGGCGGTGGCCGACGCGCTCGGCCTGACGGCCCAGCCGCTGGAGACGGTGCGGCGCAAGAGCCTGCGGATGGACCTGGAGGCCCTGGGCGCCATTGCCCGTGAGCACGAGGTATCCCGAGTGGTCGTGGGGCTGCCGCTCAACATGGACGGCTCCGAGGGGCCCCGGGCGCTCGCCTCCCGCAAGTTCGCCGAGGTGCTGGAGCAGTCCCTGGGGCTGCCGGTGGAACTCTGGGACGAGCGGCTCACCACGGCCGAGGCCCAGCGGGTGCTGCTCGCGGCGAACCTCTCCCGGGCCCGCCGCAAGGAGGTGGTGGACACGCTCGCCGCCTCCATCATCCTTCAGGGCTGGCTGGACGCGCGGTCCGGCACCCGGCACGAACGCGAGGAGTTGGACCCATGAAGAAGGTGCTCCTGGCTGGGCTGGTGCTGGTGCTGCTCGCAGGCGGGGGTGTGGGCGGGTACCTGTGGTGGATGGACCGGCAGATCACCGTGTTCGCCTCGGCGCCGCACGGCGCCGGGAAGCGGACCGTGGAGATCCCGCAGGGCTCTGGCCCCCGCGCGGTGGCCAACATGGTTGCGCGCGAGGGGGTGGTGTCAGACGGTGAGCTGTTCTTCCTCTACCTCCGACGGGACAAGCTGGCCCCGCGCCTGAAGGCGGGCGAGTACGAGTTCGACCTACCGCTGTCTCCGGCCCAGCTGGTGGAGAAGCTATCGTCCGGCCAGGTGAAGCAGTACCACTTCACGGTGCCCGAGGGGCTCCGAGTGGACGAGGTGCTGCCGCTGCTGGCCAAGGCCGAGTTGCCGCTCAAGCTGGAGCGGCTGCAGAAGCTGGCGAGGGACGCGGCCTTTCTGAAGAAGGCGGCCATCCCCGCCCTGGAGGGCTACCTCTACCCGGACACCTACAGCTTCAGCCGCCACGCGGACGAGGAGGTGGTGCTGCTGAAGATGGTGTCGCGGGCACGGGAGGAGCTCCGCAAGGCGGAGGCGCGGCGCAAGCCGGGGGTGACGCTGGACGAGCGGGAGGTGATGACGCTCGCCTCCATCGTTGAGAAGGAGACCGGAGCTCCGCCGGAGCGGCCCCGTATCTCCTGCGTGTTCCACAACCGGCTCCGGCTTGGGATGAAATTGCAGACGGACCCCACCGTGCTCTACGCCGCCATGCTGCTGCGGGGGGGCGCCTTCGTGAAGAACATCACGCGCAAGGACCTGGAAACGCCCCACCCGTACAACACGTACACCACGCCGGGACTGCCGCCCGGCCCCATTGCCAGCCCGGGCGCCGCGGCCATCCAGGCGGCGCTGGAGCCGCTGGAGTGCAAGGATCTCTTCTTCGTCTCCCGCAACGACGGCACGCACGTCTTCTGTCCCGACCTGGACTGCCACAACGCCGCAGTGGAGCAGTGGCAGCGCCGGTACTTCCGCGAGAAGCGCGC
>VGRA01000613.1 GCA_016875515.1 Deltaproteobacteria bacterium
GAGCTGGAGGAGTTGTCCTTCCGCTACCTCAAGCCGCAGGAGTACCAGGAACTGCAGGAGAAGGTGAGCCGCCGCAAGAAGGAGCGGGACCGTTTCATCGCGGACGTGTGCGCGCTGTTGACCGAGAAGATGAAGGAGCGGGGGCTCCAGGGCGAGGTCACCGGCCGCTTCAAGCATTTCTACAGCATCTACCGGAAGATGCGGTCGCAGGGGATCGAGTTCGAGCAGGTGCACGACGTGATCGCCTTCCGGATCATCCTGCCCACGGTGCCCAACTGCTACGAGGCGCTCGGGCTGGTGCACCAACTGTGGAAGCCGGTGCCGGGGCGGTTCAAGGACTTCATCGCCATCCCGAAGCCGAACATGTACCAGTCGCTCCACACCACGGTCGTGGGGCCGTTGAGCGAGCGGGTGGAAGTCCAGATCCGCACCGAGGAGATGCACCGGGTGGCGGAGGAGGGCATTGCCGCGCACTGGGCGTACAAGGAGAACCGCGGCGGCATCAGAAAAGACGACGAGAAGTTCGCCTGGCTGAGGCAGTTGATGGAGTGGCAGCAGGACCTCAAGGATCCCAAGGAGTTCCTGGAGACCGTGAAGGTGGACCTCTTCACGGACGAGGTCTTCGTCTTCACGCCGAAGGGCGAGGTGAAGTCCCTCCCGCGCGGGGCCACGCCGGTGGACTTCGCGTACTCCATCCACTCGGACGTGGGTGGACGGTGCGTGGGGGCGAAGATCAACGGCAAGATCGTCCCACTCCGCTACAAGCTGAAGAACGGGGACACGGTGGAGGTGCTGACAAGCCCCCAGGCCCACCCGTCCAAGGACTGGCTGACGTTCGTCAAGACCAGCCGGGCGCAGCAGAAGATCCGCGGCTTCATCAAGGAGCAGCAGCGGGAGAAGTCCCTGCAGCTGGGGCGGGAGCTGACGGACCGGGAGTTCAAGCGCTTCGGCCTTAACCTGAACAAGCTGGTGAAGTCCGGGGAGCTGCGCCCGCACGGCGAGGAACTGGGCTTCCGGACGGAAGAGGACCTGCTCGTGGCCATGGGCTACGGGAAGATCACCCCCCAGCAACTGCTCCAGAAGATCCTACCGCCGGAGCGTCTGGCGGCCCCCGAGCCTGCACGGGGTGCCGAGCCCCCGTCCGCCCCTCTCGCCTCCGGGCTTACCCGCATGACGGAGATGGCCCGCAAGCTGGTGGGGGGAGGGAAGCCCACCGGCGGGGTGCAGATCGGCGGCGTGGACGACGTGCTCGTCCGCTTCGGTCGCTGCTGCAACCCGGTACCCGGGGACACCATTGCCGGCTTCATCACGCGGGGGCGCGGCGTCACCATCCACACGGCGGACTGCGAGAAGGCGCTCGCCACGGATCCCCAGCGGCGCGTGGCCGTTTCGTGGAACACCGCCGGCGAGTTCAAGCGGCCGGTGTCCCTGCGGGTGCTGACCCAGGACCGGCCCGGGCTGCTCGCGGAGATCAGCCAGGCCTTCAGCACCCGTGGCGTCAACATCAGCCAGGCCAACTGCCGGGCCACCGGGGACGACCGCGCGGTGAACACCTTCGAGGTCACCATCCGGGATCTCAAGCAGCTGACGGAGCTCATGCGCAGCATCGAGCGGCTGTCCGGCGTCTACTCGGTGGAGCGGATTTGACGGTCGGGGTAGAAACCCGCCCCATGAACCGCACACTCCTCCACTCCGACAGCGCCCCCAAGGCCATTGGTCCGTACTCGCAGGCCGTGCAGGTACAGGCCGGCACGCTGACCTTCCTCTCCGGGCAGATCCCGCTCGATCCCGCCACCGGGCAGATGGTTGACGGGGACGCGGTGGCCCAGACCGAGCGCGTCATGGAGAACCTGAAGGCGGTGCTGGCCGCGGGCGGGCTGACGTTTGCCCACGTGGTGCGCTGCACCATCTTCCTCCAGGACATGAACGACTTCGCCCGGGTCAACGAGGTGTACGCCCGGTCCTTCCCGTCCAACCCGCCCGCCCGGGCCACCGTTCAGGTGGCGGCGCTTCCCCGGGGGGCGAAGGTGGAAATCGACGCCATCGCCGCGTCCTGAGGTTCCGCCCGTGCGCGCGCTCCTGCTGCTGGGGATGACCTTGGCTGCGGCCGCGTGGGCGCAGTCCGGGACCGATCTCTCTCCTCCTCCGCTGGTAGAGGTGGCGACCGAGGACGCCCCCCGCGCTTCACCGGAGGAGCCGTCACCTGCAGTTGCGCCGGTGGCGCGGCAGCCCTCGCTGCAGCCCTCGGGTTACCCATACTCGCCGTACGCTCAGCCGGTGCGCTCGGCGCCGCAACCGCCTGCCGGCCCCGAGGTGGGGCTGATGGTGTCCGAGCTGTTGTTCGGCACGCTGACTGCGGCGCCCGCGGTGCTGCTGCCGTATTACCTCTTTCTCAAGCCGGTGCTCGCCTCGCCGGCCTCCCTTGGGGTGGACAACAACGTGGCGGCGCTGCTGTTCGTGATGGTGTTCGCGGGCGTGCCGCTCGGCGTGGCGCAGACGGAGCTGGGC
>VGRA01000614.1 GCA_016875515.1 Deltaproteobacteria bacterium
TACTACGACCAGTTCTACGACGTGGGCGCGCCCAACCGCGGCTGGACGCTCGTCAACGACGCGGACGTGCTGTGGCAGGGGCTGGAGGGGCGACTGCTGGCCGGCGCGCGCTACACCTTCACCAACCCCTTCTACGGCGAGAGCCACTTTGCGCCGGGCGAGGCCCAGCAGGCGGACAACGCCATGCACCGCGTGGGGCCGTTCCTCGGGTACACCTTCTCCAGCCTGGACGGCGCCCGCTTCAACACCCCCACCGCTTTCCTGCTCATCCAGTGGTGGGTGAAGCACCGCTTCCGCACCGGCGCGGACACCCCGCGGGCGCTCCCCCTCATCGGGGTGGGGTTCCAGTTCACCGGGGACTTCCTGCCGCTGGATTGACGGGCCGCGGGTCAGAATTTCGCCAGCACCCTCGCCCCCACCACGCACGCGTTTGACGGCCGCACGTAACGCCCCGTCAGCCAGGACTGGTTGCGGTACCCGGCGTACAGCTGGATGGGCAGTCCCAGCCTCAGGAGACTCACCGTCCCCTGCGCCCGGGCAATGTGCTTCTCGCCGGGCTGCCAGTACTTCTCCCGGTCGTAATCCCACAGCGCGGACTGGCTCTGCCAGTCGCTCTGCCCGGTGAAGAAGACCGTGTAGCCGAGCGACAGCGTCAGCAGGGATGGCAGCCGCTCCGCCCGCTCCAGGCTCCCCCCGGAGACGATGCTCGCCCGCGTGGGGCCGTGGAAGACGCTCCAGTCCAGCGTGGCGCTCGCCCCCAGCCAGTCCCCGGGATCAAGGGTGTACCGGTCTCCCACGTAGGGCGCGAACGTCTGCAAGAGCGGGTTGTTCGTGCCCTTCGGCGTCTCGTACGCCTTGGGCCGGAACCAGGCGTAGAAGCCGTCCGCCCCCAGCACCAGCCGCTCCACGCCGCTCCCGTCCGTCCACAGCGACTTCGACACCGCCAGGTGCGCCTCCACGTCCCCGTAGGAGTGCAGCTCCCAGTTGGTCGTCCCGGCCGCCACCACCTCCTCCGGCGGCACCGGGCGCCCGGTGGGCAGCGCCACGTACAGCCCGCCCGCCCACACCACGCCCGCCTGCTCCAGCCAGGACGGACGCGGCAGCTTGTACCGGGCCCCCACCACCAGGTCCGCGGGCGTCCAGGCGTTCCCCACCCACGTGTCCGGTGGCTTCGGCTGGCCCATGCTCCCCGCCCACGCCCAGAAGTCTGCCTCCGAGTAGGCCCGGCCCAGCTGCGGCTGGTACGCCCCCGGCTCCCACGAGAGATTCGTGTCAATGGTGGTCCTCACCACCAGGGGCACCACCACCGCCACCGTCAGCTCGTCCGTCACCCCGTAGGACAGCTGCGGGATGACCAGCTGGAAGTGTGCCCTCGGCCGCGCGGTGATGCGCCCCTGGAACCCGCCCCCCGGCTCGTACCGGTCAATGGAGGGCAGCAGGCTCACCTGCCGCCGCTGCCCGTCCCACTGCGAGCCGATGCGGGTGTCCATGTAGGACGTGTCCAGCAGGAACGTCCCCTTCGGGAGCGTCTGCGTGTCCGCGGCCAGCACCACCGCCGGCAGCAGCCCGAGCGCCATCACCGCCGCGCGCGCGCTCATGGCTTCACCTCCAGCGTCTCCCAGCCCGCCGCCGTGGGCGGGACCGTGCCCATGGCCGCGTGCACCCGGCGCAGCGAGGGCTCCAGCACCACCGCGTTCATCCCGTCCCGCTGGTCCTCGAACTCGGGCTTCCCGAGCAGCCCCTTCACCGCTGCCACGTCCCACGCCCCGTACCCGGCCTTCAGCGCGTCCCCCAGCAGCCCGAAGGCCCGCAGGGACCGGAACCAGGTGGTGCTCCAGAAGCGCTGCGGCTGCAGGCGCTGGCCCGCCACGGCGAGCGTGAAGATGTCGCCGGTGTTGGCCTGGTAGTGCACGGCCATCCGCAGGTCGTCTGCTCCCACGCTCGCGCCGTGCTCCCCCGGGCCGTACCCGAACGCGCCACCGTCCTTGGACAGGTCCGAGTCCAGCTCCAGGGCCCGCACCGCCCCCGCCGCGTCCGCGAGCGTACAGTTCCAGCCGTAGGCCAGAGGCTCCTCCGCCAGCTGCGCCTCCGCCCCGGCCACGTCCGACTGCGCGGCGAGCGCCTTGCGCACCGCGATGCCAATGGGCGTCCCGCTGGCCGCGAGCGTGGCCTTGGAGAGGTCCGCCACCTGGTCGAAGACGCCGGCCACCACCGAGTTGTCCAGCGTGTCCGCGTACTGGCACGCCACCGCCAGCCCCCGGTCGTTCAGCCCGGCAAAGCCCCACGCCACCCCGGCCCACCCCGCCACCGCGAAGGACGGGCCCGCGTCCGGCTTGTGGTGGATTAGCGCCGTGTGCTTGTGCGCGGTGTTGGCGTCCAGTAGCGCGAAGTTCTGCGCCAGCAGCGGCTTGCCGTCCGCCGTGGCGCTCCCCCGCAGCGCAAACGAGAGCGCCGGGGGCTGGCTGCGCCCGTCGTCCGCCGCCGAGTTGGGCACCTCGGAGAGCGCC
>VGRA01000615.1 GCA_016875515.1 Deltaproteobacteria bacterium
CCGGGCGCGGCGCAGCGGCCACCGGAGCCCCGGACATGTCCACGCGACCGCGGTAGGCGGCGCCGTCCAGGATGACCACGCGCGGGGCGGTGATGTCCCCCACCACGCGGGCCTCGTGGGTGAGCTCCACGCTCTCCTCCGCGCGGATGTTTCCCACCACCACGCCGGAGATGACAGCGGACTTCGCGCTCACGTCTGCCTTGACGATGCCGCCCGGGTCCACCACCAGGCCGCGCGAGAGCTCCAGCGTGCCCTCCACGCGGCCGCGGACGGTGAGGTCCTCGTCGCCGGAGATCTTCCCGCTGATGACGATGGACGGCCCAATCAACGTCGCCGCGCCGCTGTCCTTCGAGATGGCTGCCATGTGCTCAGCGCTCCTTCACGTCCATGTCGACGCTGCCCTTGAAGTTGGCACCGTCCGCAATGAGGATCCGGGGGGCGCGGATGTCCCCCACCACGCGGCACTCCCCGCGCAGCTCCACGCGCTCGGAGGCCTGGATGTTGCCGGTGAGCCGGCCAGACACCTCCACGGCGCGGGCGTCCACGTCTGCCTCCACCACCGCGGCGCCGTCCACGGACACCTTTTCCTGCAGCGCAATCCGCCCCTTCACCGTGCCCTGGATGACCAGCGACTCGTCGCCGGAGATCTCTCCGTCAATCACCAGGTCGGGACCAATGACCGTGTTTGCCATGACTTGATTACCTTTCCTGGAGAACGTCCGGAAGCTTGACGTCCATCTCGATGGTGCCGTTGAACACGGCCCCGTCTTCCAGCACCACCTGCGCCGCCTTCACGTCCCCGCTGACGCGCGCCGTGGAGGACAGGTGAACGCGGCCCGAGGCCTCGATGTCCCCCTCCGCGGTGCCGTGCACCGTCAGGTCTGCCGCCTTCACCGTGGCCTGAACCCGCCCGCCGGACTCGATGGTGAGGTGGTTCTTGAGCGCCACCTGCCCCTCCACCTGCCCCTCGATCACGAGGTCCCCGCCGCCGCTCAGGCTCCCCCTGATGGTGATGCCCTTGCCAATGACTCCCACGCTGCTCGCACCCGCCATGACGCGCATCCCTTCCGTCTGAAAATCGGCGGCGCGGTGTATGTCACAGGTGGGAGGAGATCCACAATGAGATGTCCCGGTAGACCTCCTCGCGCCCCTGCTCATTCCAGGGCTCGTGCAGCATCCCCGGGTAAGCCTTGTAGGTCTTGTCCGGGCTGGCCACACCGTCGAAGAAGCCCCGCATGGCGCGGGTGGAGGCAATGGGGTCCTCCGCCCCGCACAGCAGCAGCAGCGGCAGCCGGATGTCCGGGCCGGCCGCGCGCGCCGCGGGCTGGGCGGCGCTGGACTGCAGGAAGAAGCGCGGCGTCACCACGTGCAGGTAGAGAGGATCCTTCTCCGCCTCGGCGACCCTGGCGGGGTCCCGCGTCAACTGCGTGGTCTTGATCTCCGTGGGGATGGGCACCCACGGCAGCACCTTGTCTGCCACCTTCGCCGCCAGCACCTTAAAGCCCGGGGCCTGCAGCGCCAACTCCAGGTAGGGCCCGGACAGGATCGCTCCCGACAGCCCCTCGGCGCGCGCCTTCAGGTGGTGGATGGAGATGAGCCCGCCCAGGCTGTGCGCGAACAGGAACAGCTTCTTGCCGGCCGCCTGCTGCTTGCACCGGTCCACGTACTGCCCCACGTCGTCCAGGTAGTCCCCGAACCGGTCCACGTACCCGCGCCGCCCGTCCGCGCGCCCATGGCCCCGGTAGTCCACCGCGTGGCACGCGAAGCCATCCGCGTTCAGGTGCGCCATCATCTGGGAGTAGCGGCCGCCATGGTCGCCGTAGCCGTGCACCACCGCCACGTGCGCCTTGCAGTCCGCGGGGACGTGGGACTGCCAGAAGAGGCGCAGCCCGTCGCGCGCGGAGAAGTAGCCCTCGTCGTGCTGGGTCATAAGAAGACGAGATGCTACTACTGCCCGGGCGTCCGCGGGGGGGACTTCGCCTTGCACCGCAACCCCTGCAGCGCGGCGGCGTCCGCGTCGTCCGAGGCCTCCTCCACCAGCCGCAGCGCCCGCCCCCACGCCTCCGCGGCCTCCCGTCCCTCTCCCGCGGCGTGGTGGAGATCACCCAGGTGTTCGTGGACCGCCGGCTCCTCCGGGTCCAACGCCAGGGCCTGCCCCAGCAGCGCGCGCGCCCCGTCCCCGTCTCCCCCGCGCCGCAGCGCGCACGAAAGGTACGCGAGCGTCCGTGCGTCTGCGGGCTGCAGCGCCAGGGCGCGGCGCAGGTGTGCCTGCGCCGCAGCCGGGTCCCCCCCGGACTCGGCGATCTGGTGGCCGAGCGCCGCCCACACCCGCGCGTCCGCGGGGCTCGCAGCCGCCAGCGCCTCCAGCACCGCGCGGGCGCGGGCCTGCTCTCCCTCCGCGTGCAGCACCCCGGCGAGTTGAAGGCCCAACGCCACGGACTCCGGGAATGCCCGCGCGGCGCGCTGCAGCACCTCCGCGGCCGCCCGGCCCTGCCCGGTGCGCGC
>VGRA01000616.1 GCA_016875515.1 Deltaproteobacteria bacterium
ACGCCGAGCAACGCCAGCGGCAGGTAGAACGGCAGCGTCGTGGCCCATGTCAGCACGGACTGCCGCAGCGCCACCGCCAGATTGTAGTCCTCGCTCTGGTGGTGGACCACGTGGGCGACCCACAGCAGGTTCACCTCGTGGGAGAGCCGGTGCCACCAGTAATAGGCCACCTCCACGCCCAACACCGCCGCCGCCCACGGCAGCCACGCTGTAGGCAGCGTCCACGCCCGGTGGGCGTACGCTGCGGTGTACACCTCAAGCACCAGCGCGTTGGACAGCAGCAGCGCCACCAGCTGCTGCGCCACGCCGCACCCCACGTCGGCCAGCGCGTCCCCAGCCCGGAACACCCTGGTTCCACGGCGCCTGCCCGCCCAGCCCTCGCACGCCATCCCCCAGAAGAACAGCGGCACCGCCAGGGCAATGAGGCTGGGTCCCATGGTGGGCATGCTACCCGAAGCCGCGATGGGCGGTGATCGTTCATGCCGGGTCGCGGACCCCATGGAGGAAACTGCTGCGCCCAAGGTGCCCACCATGTCCACACCCCCCTACCCCACCTGGCGTTCCGCACTGGACCTCGCCGAGTCCCTGCCCCGCCCCCAGCGTCCGAGCCTCTACTTCGGCCATGGGTGGAGCGTCCCTTGGCTTGGACCGGACGCAACCCTGAGGCTCGAGGTGGGACTGGGCAAGGGGGGCGCCTGGGTCAAGGTGCTGGGCGTCCCCCAGCTTCAGGACTTCGCCACACCGGACGAGCGCCGGTTCCACCAGCGCCTCGAGACCTTCATGCGTCTCCGCGGCTTCGTCCGTTCCGACGAGCTGGACCCACCGCGGCCGGGCCGGGTGGTGGCAGACCGGTGGGACGGCTTCACCCGGAACTATCCCCACGCGCGCTCCCTGGACGCGGAGCTCGTAGGCATCCTCGCCTTCCTTTCAGATCTGGCCACCGCCCGCGTGGGGCCCGCCTTGCGCCTCGTCCCGGGGGGCCTCGCTTCAACCGGCCCGTAGCACCTCGCCCGCCCGCTCTTCAGAAGTTCCGCTGGTGTGCCGATACCCGTGGCAGGACAAATCAAAGGAGTCCCACCATGGGATTCGTCGTCGAAAAACCACAGCGAATACCGGAACTTTCCGGTCAGGAACAAACGGGGGCCCGGGAGGGCGTCTCGGGCCGCTTCCCAGTCGAAACCGTTGATCTCTCAGAGGGTGCCCGGCTGGTGGGCCGCCTCACCCAGATCGTCAAGACGGACCCGGACTCGTTCAAGCACGTCACCCAGGAGGTCGCGGCCCGGCTGAACGAAGCAGCGGACAACGCCACCGGACAGGAGGCCAACCGCCTTCGGATGCTCGCCCAGGCCGTGGCCAGCGCGAGCAGGAGTGCCGAGCCCAGGGCAGATCCGCCCCAAACAGAGCCGGTGGACGTAAGATCTCGAGCCTACCTGGAGCAGCCGGTAGACCCGGCAGCACTGGACGCCGTGCTCAAGAGCGCCATGGCCGGAAAGCTATGACCCACTGCGCCCGGTCCGGAGGAAGGCGAGGAACTCGGGGATGAAGCCGAAGGGCTCTCCTCCCCGGGTTCCCGTCTGCACAGTCCACGCCTGAGCGTCCGGCCACCGCGCCGTCCCGAACAGCACGTCGTAGACCGTCAGCACGCTGCCAAAGTTTCCGTCCAGCTCTCGCGCGTGGTGCAGCCGGTGCAGGGCCGGCCCCACGAGGATCCAGTCCAGCGGCCCCAGCCCCACCCGCCAGGCGCCGTGCTTGTAGAGGTTGGACACGAAGTACAGCGTGCTGAATACCTCCAACGCCACGCCGCTGAAGCCCAGCAACCGCAGCGTCCCCACCATCAGCGTCCCGGAGAGGATCACCTCCAGCGGGTGGGTGTGCAACGTGAGCGAGATGTCGTACCGGGTCTCCACGTGGTGCTGGAGGTGGAAGGTCCACAGCCAGCGGTGCCGGTGCTTCGCCCAGTGGAACACCCAGTTGAGGAACTCCGCCACCAGCACGCAGCCCGCCACGTCTACCCACACGGGCCCCGACCAGTGGAAGGCCGGCGCGAGGTGACGTCCCATCCAGGCGGTGATCCCGGACAGCAGCGCCACCACGGCGAAGTTGGAGAGCAGGTACGCCGCGTTGCGGCGCCGCCGCACGGGATCCGCCACCCAAGAGGCCACGAAGCCGCGCTCCCGGCACTCGAACACGGCAGCGACGAGGGTCGCCCCGGAAGTGATGGCCAACTGCCACATGGCCTGTGATGCTAGCCGGGGGTACGCCAGTTGTCAGTTGCCGTGCCTGCCTGGCTCCAGCGGGTCCGCGTGCATCAACACCCGGACGGAGGCCTCCAACTCCGCCTGTACCTGCGCACGCAGGCCCAGAAAGAGATCGTGCAGCGCCCGCGCGGACATCTCCGGCCTCACCACCACGTCGACGTCCACGTGCGGCACCTTCCCGGCCCGGGTCGTCAAGTCATGAAAAGACTCCACCCCCGGCGTGGCCCGGAGGATGGCCTC
>VGRA01000617.1 GCA_016875515.1 Deltaproteobacteria bacterium
GCGTACCCGCTCTGCTCAAACCCGGTGGCCAGCTCGCCCAGCAGCGCCGCCTCCTCCGCCTGCGCCCCCAGCACGTGCATGTCCCGCTTCACCAGGTGGCGGAACATCCGCTTCACCGCGCACCGCGCGAAGGCGCCTGACTGGATGGAGGCCTGCGCCTGCGCCCGGGGCCCCGCGGCCAGCGCCGAGACAATGTCCGGGTGGGCCGCGTCCGCGTACTGCCAGGGCAGCAACGCCCCCGGGTTGTCCGCGTCTGCGTCCGTCACGTAGAAGCGCCGGCACAGCCCCGCGGTGCTCCCCACGCAGCTGGCCAGGGTGCGCGGGAAGGCGGCAGCATCCAGCAGCGTGGTGCCCGCCTCGGCGAACGCGCCGAAGGAGGCGGCGAGCGGCTCCAGCTGCCGGTGGCAGTACCGGCACGTGCACCGCTGGGTGAGGTCCGTCCCGTCGGCGTGGCAGGCCGGGCTGCCGCTGCCGGGCGCCTCCAGCTGCGACGGCGGCTCGAACGCCTCGCACTCGAAGGCAATCCGGAACTGGTTGGCCCGGCTGCGGTTGGTCTGGAAGCGTAGGAACCAGGCCGGCAGGGTCAGCACGCCAGCGTGCAGCCCGCCGCGGTCCACCTCCTCCCACGCCTCCTCCGTGAAGGGACGGGCGGGAACGGGCTCGGCCGCGTCCGGCCGGGCGAAGATCCGCCCCAGGGTCAGGTTGTGGGACAGGTCCCGCTTCCACGTGGCGATGGGGCCGTTCACCTCCGCCCGGGTGGACAGCACGAGGTCCGTGTACGGCGCCCCGCCCGCGCTCACTCGGTCCACCGCGCGCCCCACCTGCTCGCGCAGGGACGCGGTGATGACCTGGCTCACCTTCTGCGGCGGGCCGAAGCAGGACTTGAGCCCCGGCCCGCAGCCGCACTCGCGCCGGTTGTTGGCCGTGTAGTCGCCGCAAGAGACGGTCTTTCCCCCCACCGTCGCGGTGGGGATCTCCTGCGCGTCGAACGCACAGATCTTCACCTTCACCGCGGGATCCGCCTCCCAGTACGGGTGCACCCAGCGCCACCCCTCCTGGAACACCGTCTTCCCGTTGACCGTGCTGCGGCGCACCGTGGCCCCGTTCGGGTCCACCCGGTACTGCCCGGGGAAGGCGGGATCGAACGCGGTCTGCTCGAAGTCGCCGCACTGCCGGCCGTTGGCCGCCGTGTCCACGTCCCCTGCCCCCCGGTAGAGGGTACGCCGGGCATTGTTGTTGATGGCGTAGGCGGTGCTCCCGCCCGGCTTGAGCTCCAGCGCGGTCAGCGGCGCGGAGCCCGCGAGCGGCACGTTGGAGACGTTGGGCCACAGGAAGGCCTCGTGGTACCGCCGCATGGCCGCCTTGAAGCCATCCGTGGCCAGGTAGGCCTCCACGGTGCTGGCCGGCACGGACGGCTGCTGCTCGAGCGCCAGGTACTCCTCGTACGAGGGCACCCGCCCCCGCAGGTCCAGCGAGAGGCGGCGGAGCAACTGGAACCGGTCCACCTCGTGCGGCTGGCTGCAGCGCAGGTCCGCGGGCTGCTGCGCGTGCGCCACGCCCGCAAGCACCCACGCCAGGCACACCTGCAAGCACATCCAACGCATCATCATGGGGCCATCCCCCCGGAGATCCACTGCAGCACGGTGCCCACCTCCTGCGCCGGCAGGACCTCCACGGAGGCCGGCGGCATGGGGGAGCTGTTGGTGGCGGTGATGCGCGCGGAGATGCGGGCGGACAGCGCCTTCGCGGTGGCGTAGTCGGTGAGCGCCAGGACCGGGCTGTTGCCTCTCCCGTCCGCGTGGCACCCCTGGCACTTCGCCTCGAGGAACGGCTTCACCGTGGCCTCGAACGACACCGGCGGCGCCGTCTGCAACACCACCAGCCGCTCCACCTCCAGCACCCACGTCCGGCCCTGCCCGTCCACCCGCACGCCGCGCGCCCCGTGCGTCCCCGGGCCGAAGGTGCGGAAGCGTTCGCCCTCTCGCCGAAGCACTGCTCCCGCCACGGAGGCGATGACCGCCCCGTTGGCCACCGTCACGTCGCGGACCTCCGCCGGGGGCTGGCCCTCCGCCGCCAGCGTGTAGCCCTTGAGGCGCCCGCTGGCGCCGTCATGCAGGTAGAGCCCGCGGGAGGTGGCCAGCCACGTGCCCCCCTCGCCGTCCCGCGCCCAGGCACGCACCTCCCCCAGCCCCTCGCCGAGCCAGGTCGCCCCGGCCGCCGCCAGGTCAACCCGGAAGGCCCGCCCGCCCGCCACCCACAGCGCCTGGCCGGGGCCCAGGGCCACCACCGCCGAGGGAGCGGGCAGGCTGCCGAGCGCGTCGAAGCGCACCGAGACGGGGCGCGCCTCCCCGTTCGTCACCTGAAGCACCCCGCTGCTGCCGTTGAGCCACAGCACCTCGTCCGGACCTGCACCGGCACTGTCCAGCGTGACGAGCCCGCCGGCCTCCACGCTCTCCGCCAGCGGCGAGCGCACCACGGCCCCGGACACCACCTG
>VGRA01000618.1 GCA_016875515.1 Deltaproteobacteria bacterium
GGCCCCTGCGTTCAGCGAGATGGGGGTGCTGTACGGGCTCCAGGAGCTGGCCAACCGGAAGCGGCCGGACGAGGCGCGGGAGAACGAACTGCTCGTCGTGGACCTGCCGGCCACCGGCCACGCGCTCGCCCTGGCGCAGGTGCCGGACGCGCTCATCAAGCTGGTGCCCACCGGGCCGGTGGGCGAGGCGGTGAAGGAGGGGCTGGCCCTGCTGCGGGATCCGGGCCGGACGGCGTCCCTGGTGGTGACGCTGCTGGAGCCGTTGCCGGTGAGCGAGTCGCTGGATCTGGTGCAGGGGGTGCTCAAGCACGGCATCCCGGTGAACGGCGTCATCGCCAACCGGGTGGTGCGGCAGAACCTGACGGGCGAGCAGCTGTCCGCGGGGCGCGAGGCGCTGGCGGGGTTGCCGCCGCTGCTGGGGGGCCGGCTGTTCGGCCAGCTGGAGCGGTCGCGGCAGATGCTGGACCGGCTAGGGCGGGAATTCACGCAGCCACTGGCGCTGCTGGACGAGCTGCCGGACCGCGGGCGCGCGCTGGTGGACGCGGCGGCGGACGCGCTGGGCCAGGCACCGCTGCAGCCGCCGCCGGCGCACATGGGGGTGGGCACGTGAGCCACGCGCATCTGGAGAAGATCCTCGCGGAGCGCCGGGTGGTGGTGTGCTGCGGGGCGGGCGGCGTGGGCAAGACGACCACGTCAGCAGCGCTGGCGCTGGCGGCCGCGCGGGCGGGGCGGCGGGTGCTGGTGCTCACCATTGATCCGGCCAGGCGGCTGGCGCAGGCCATGGGCATCCCGGAGAACGCGGCCGAGCCCACGGCGCTGTCTCCGGAGCTGCAGCAGGCGGCGGGCATCACCACCGGGCGGCTGGACGCGTGGATGCTGAACCCGCGCGTGGTGTTCGACTCCATCGTTCACCGGCTGGCCCCGTCCAAGGAGGCCACCGAGCGGATCTTGAAGAACCGCATCTACAAGGCGCTGTGTGACCAGGTGGCGGGGATGCAGGAGTACACCGCCGCGGAGGCGCTGTACGAGTTCAGCACCTCGGGGCGGTACGACCTGATCGTCCTGGACACGCCGCCGTCCCGCAACGCGCTCGACTTCCTGGAGGCGCCGCGGAAGATCAGCCGCTTCCTGGACGAGAAGGTGGTGTCTCTGTTCATGCCGTCTGGGCCCTCGCGCTTCTCCATCATGCGGCGGGCGGGGGCGCTGATTGGGAACGTGTTCGAGAAGGTGTTCGGGGAGCAGTTCTTCCGGGACCTGCAGGACTTCATCGGGGCGTTCAGCGGGATGTTCGTGGTGATGCGGCGGCACAGCGAGGAGGTGCGGGCGCTGCTGTCGTCCAACCAGTCCACGTTCCTTCTGGTGACCAGCCCCGAGCACGCGGCGCTGGAGGAGGCGCGGTACTTCCGGGGGAAGTTGGAGGAGCTTCAGTTGCCGTTCGGCGGCTTCGTGCTCAACCGGACGTGGGTGAGGGCAGAAGGGATGGCCCACCCGAGCGCCCACCGGCCCGGCCCGGAGGCCCCTGCGGCGCTGCGGGACGCTTGGGCGAAGCTGGAGACGCTGGCGGAGCAGGAGATCGCGCTCGGCCAGCGGGACGCCGCGCTGCTGGCAGACCTGCAGGCGCAGCTGAAATTGGGGAGCGGGTTTGCCTTGGCCGCGCCCCACCTCGGGGAGGCGGTGTCGGACGTGCCGGGCCTGTCCCGCCTGGCCCGGGAGTTGGTGCCGGGGTTGGCGGCGGCGTAGGGACGGGCGCTGGCGCAGGCCAGCATGGACACGCTGGATGCCCATGTGGAGGTGAGCCGCAAGGCGCACAATGCCGCGGAGGTGAAGGCGGGGTTGCTGGACATCCTGCTGAAGTGCGCGGGGCTGGACGAGGCGCTGAGGAAGAGGTCGGCGGCGCAGCGGGCGTCCGGTGTCAGCGTTCGAATGCTGGCACCCTGAAATCAGCCGGGCTTGGAGTGCGGGCTCGCAATGGATTGCACCCACAAGACCCCTTCCGGGCGCAATTCGTGTCAGGCGCAAGAACGTACCCTCCCCGGACCTTCTCCCTTTGGGCCCATGGAGGCGGCATCGGCATCGGCGCGGGTGCGAGCGGCGGGTGGACACCGGCCTTCCAGACCGTTAACTGGCCCAGCCACCATGGACGCCTTCCCGGAAGTCACCCGCCTGTTTGCCCTCCAGCGGGCCCACCGCTGGACCTATGCCCGCACCACTGCCGCCGAGCGGCGGGAGCGGCTGGACCGGCTGGCCCAGTCCGTTCAGCGCCACCGGGCGGCGCTCTGCGAGGCCATGCAGGCGGACTTCCGCAAGAGTGCGACGGAGGTGGAGCTCACCGAGCTCGCCCCCACGCTGATGGAAATCGCCCACCTCCGCTCCCAGCTTTCCAAGTGGATGAGGCCGCGGCCCGTCTCCACGCCGCTGGGGCTGCTGGGCATGGGGGCGCACGTCCAGTCTGAGGCCCGCGGGCAGGTGCTGGTGCTGGCGCCGTGGAACTAC
>VGRA01000619.1 GCA_016875515.1 Deltaproteobacteria bacterium
GGCAGGAAGCGCGTGCGGCTGCGCTTGCTCTCGTCCTCCTGCCCCACCGGCCCCTCCAGCATGGTCTGGATGAGCGTGTAGAGGACCAGGTACGGGTTGGCGTCCGGGGCCACGCTGCGCACCTCGATGCGCGCCGAGCGCTCGTTGCCGAACGGGATGCGCACCATGGCGCCGCGGTTGTTGGCCGAGGCCTTGATCTGGTTGGGCGCCTCGTAGTGTGGATCCAGCCGCCGGTAGGCGTTCACGCTGGAGTTGAGGACCAGGCAGATGTCGTTGGCGTTGTTGAGGATGCGGTCAATGGCGTCCCAGCCCGCCTTGCTGAGCCCGTCCTGCCCGGCCTTGTCGTGGAACAGGTTCTTGCCGTTCTTCGACAGGGACAGGTTCATGTGCATGCCGTTGCCGTTCACCCCCGTCACCGGCTTGGGCAGGAAGCTGGCGGTCACCCCCTGCTGGGCGGCCACCTGCCGGCACAGCAGCTTGTACAGCTGCACCTGGTCCGCAATGACGAGCGCCTCGGCGTAGCTGAAGTTCATCTCGAACTGGCTGGGGGCCACCTCGGGGTGATCCTTCTCGTTCTCGAACCCCATGCACCGCTGGGCCTCCGCGGCCCGGTCAATGAAGTCCCGCAGTGCGTCCCCGGGCAGCGAGTGGAAGTAGCCGCCGGTGGAGATGAACTCGAACTTGCCCGTCTCGTGGTAGTGCCGCTCGGCGTCCTTGCCCTGGAAGAGGAAGCCCTCGATCTCCGGTGCGGCGTGCACGGTGATGCCCCGCTTCTCGTACAGCGCCCGGGTGGCCGCCTTCAGCCGGCTGCGCATGTCGGACGCGTAGGGGGTACCGTCCCGGTTCAGGCACTCGGCGAACACCAGCACCTTGCCCGGGCCGAATACGTCCGACGGCAGCCAATAGAACGCGCTCCAGTCAACGGACAGTCGGAGGTCCGATTCCTGCTGGGCGGAGAAGCCCCGCACCGAGGACCCGTCGAAGGTGAGGTTGTCCAGGCTCTTCAGGAGGAACTTCTTGTCGTAGTCCAGCATGTGGAGGCGTCCCTCCAGGTCGCTGAACGCCACCGTCACCGCCTTGATGGCCTTCTCGTCCGTCAGGGCCTTCACCCGCGCCTCGCGCACCTTGGCGTCCGGAACGCGGGCGTGGCGCTCCTCCTTGATCTTCAGGTTGCGCCGCTCCAGCTCCTCGTAGGGGACCTCCAGGAAGTCGCGGAGGGGGCGTGCGGCGGCGGCGGAGGGCTTCTTGCTGTCGGTCTGGTTCGCCATGGCGGTGGGGTCCTCGGTGGGTTCGGGAGAGCGGCGGCAGGTGTATGAAGGCTTAGTTCTAATAATTCAAGCCTTCATCAGTCCAAAAATAGCTTAACCGTTCTCGCTGCTGTCTTTGGGGTGGCGCGTTGCGCCCAACTGGCCCTACTGTTCCGGCCCATGACCCAGGATCCGCACGCACTCGCCCACGTCTCGGAGACCGCCTCGCCAGATCTCGAGTACCACACACGGGAGTTCACCTCCGGTGCACGCGGCGGCGGCAAGGTGCCGGCCGACTTCCAGTGGAAGACCAACACCAAGCAGTACCAGGAGGAAAACGGATCCGGGCAGCTGCGCCGTCCCGCCGAGGTGCTCCGCGAGGAGACCTGGGCGCAGGCACAGGCGAAGCAGCAGGGCTGAGGCGCGGCGTCAGGGGAGGGGCAGCACGACATCCCCCTCCTGCACCGTCCCACCCACCAGCACCCGGGCCAGCTGGCCGCGGCGGCGTTCCGACTCGGCCATCAGCCCGGGCCGCAGCGCCTTCAGCTTGCGGCACGGCTCGCACTCGCCGGTGACCTCCAGCACGACGTCCGCCCCCACGAGGAGCCGCTGGCCCACCGGCAGGGACTCGAGCGGCACACCGTCAACCACCAGGTTCTCCTTCAGCGCCCCGGGCGGGACGCGCAGCTCGGCGTGGGCGCGCGCCTCGAGCAGCAGCACCTGCCGCTTGCCCCCCTTGCGGCGCGCGGCGTGGCGGTCCCCCTCCAGGCCCCGCTGCTTCAGCGCGCGGGCGGACTGAACCCGGCGCATGGGTTGACCGGAGGACGTGGCGAGGAAGAGGGCGGTGACGCGGCCGGACATGGCGCCGCATCCTCCCACGCACGGAGCATACGGCCACCCGTCCCGAGCGGGACAGCTTCGGAATGATCGGCGTCCCCGCGGACCGGCTGTGGGGCGCGCAGACGCAGCGCAGCCTCCGCCACTTCGCCATCTCCACCCAGCGGAGGCCGCCCGAGTTCAGCCGCGCGCTGGGGCTGGTGAAGCAGGTGGCGGCGCAGGTGAACCTGGAGCTGGGGTTGCTGCCGCGGGCGGAGGGGCTGGCGGTGGCCCGCGCCGCGGGCGAGGTGGCCGCGGGCGCCCACGCGGAGGAGTTCCCGCTCTCGGTCTGGCAGACCGGCTCGGGGACGCAGACGAACATGAACGCCAACGAGGTGATCGCCACAGAGCTGCTGGGGGGCGTCCGC
>VGRA01000620.1 GCA_016875515.1 Deltaproteobacteria bacterium
TGCAAGCCGGGGGCGTACTGCAATGCAGGGGTCTGCACGGCCGAGTTGCCGCTGGGGGCGCCCTGCACGGGGGATGACGCCTGCAGCTCGGGCTTCTGCACGGGCGGGACCTGCTGCAGCGCCCGCTGTGACGGCCCCTGCCAGTCCTGCGCGGCCCCGGGACAGCCGGGGGCCTGCAGCGCGCTCGCGGCGGGCTCCGTGGAACCGCGTTGTGGGGCGTTCCGGTGCGCCGCCGGCGGCGCGTGTGGCACGGCGTGCGGCGTGGACGTTGACTGCGCGCCCGGGAGCGCCTGCGTTGCCGGTAGCTGCACGTCAGGGCGCGGCAACGGCGCCGCGTGCGCCGCGGACCTCGATTGCGCGAGCGGAGAGTGCGTGGGGGTGCCCGGCGGCGGGCAGGTGTGCTGCGAGTCGCGCTGCGAAGTTCTCTGCTCCGCCTGCAACGCGGCGGGGGCGTGCGTGCCCGTGCCGGCAGGGACGGATCCCCGCAACGAGTGCACGGGCAAGGCCTGCGACGGGCAGGGGAACTGCCAGCAGGGGCTGATCCAGTTCGGCAGCGCCTGCACGCAGGCGGCGGACTGTGCCTCCGGGTTCTGCGTGGACGGCTTCTGCTGCGAGAGCGCCTGCAACGGCACGTGCGAGAGCTGCGAACAGGGAGGTGCGGAGGGGCTCTGCCTCGCCCACCCGGCCGGCACGGACCCCGACAGCGAGTGTGGGGCCTTCCAGTGCGAGGGGCGCCGCTGCGGCACCTCCTGCGCGGGGAACGTGCAGTGCAAGGACACCTGCACCAACGGCGTGTGCGGTGCGCCGCAGGTGCAGTTCACCTACGGCGCGTGGAGCCCGTGGTCCGGGTGTGGGGCCGGGGACGTCCAGGAGACGCGCACGCGGCAGTGCATCGAGGACGGCGCGGCCTCCGTGGACTGCAGTTTCTGCGTGGCGGTGCTGGGCGGTGGTGGCTGCAGCGACTCGGCGGCCTGCCCAGGTCCGGGTGGAGGCGGGGGGGGCGGAGCGTGCACCCCGCTCGGCTACAACGTGTGCGTCCAGTCGCTGGCAGACTGCCAGGCCGCGCTGTCCACCCGGCAAAACGAGTGCCTGACGACCGGGTGCGGGCAGTGGGCGGTGACGACCAGCTGCCGGGTGGGCGGCAGTCCCTCCAACCCGAACTGCTGGGGAGCGCAAGCGACCTGCGGGCCGGTGCAGCAGCCGGCTTGCGAGCCCGTCAACTACAACGTTTGCACCATGGTCGGTCAGGCGGACTGCTCGGCCACCGTGGAGCAACTGCGAACGAGGTGCCTCACGAGCGGCTGCAACAGCTTTTACGCCGCCCCGTGCACCCTTGGAGGCAGCCCCTCCAATGCCTTCTGCTGGGGCTCGCAGGCGCAGTGCGGCATGGACCTCTTGCCCCCGCAGTGCAGTTGGTCCCAGGCGGGGTTCCACGCGCTGACGATCCAGCCGCCCGGCTCGTGGTTCCGGAACGGCGCCATGAACGGTCAGGGAGCCGCGTTCGTGGGCGGGCGGGTGGCCTGGTTGCAGACCTCGGATTGGAACCACCTGTACGTCCCCTCGAGCCTCACGGCGGTGGACGACGTGGTTGCGGTGTCCGTGGACGTGTACCTGCCCGCCGAGCTGGCGACCTCCTACTTCGCGCTCGGGGTGATGAGCATGTCGGCCGGGTACAGCGACTTGGTCGGGGGCGTGGACTACTACTTCGAGCGTCCGACCCAGCGGATGGTCGCGCTGAGCCGCCCTGCGTTCAGCGGCCAGAGAGACTGCTGCACCGGCCCGGCGCCCTGGCTGATGGCGGCCCCCTCGCCCACGCCGTTCGCCGCGGCGTGGCACCGGCTGCGCGTGGAGTTCTCACGCCAGCGCAGCAAGCTGAGGTTCTTCGTGGACGGCATCCCCGTGGGGACCGCCACGGGCAGCATCTCCTGGCTGTACGATCCCATCCGCCTGGACGGTGTGAACGCCGTGCTGTTCAACCCGGCGAACGTGGCCTGGTCTAACCTCCAGATCGAGCGCGGGACTGCGGCCTGCCTGCCGTGACACCGCGGGAAGGCTGGTGCGGGGGGCGCGCGGGCCGTTAATTGTGCGGACCATGCTGCCCCGCGCCCATCCCCCTGGACTTTGCGCCGCCCTCGCGGGCGAGGCGAAGGTGAAGCTGTCCCCCCGCCCGGTCCTGGGGGCTGCGTGGTCCCCGGTCCATCCCACGCCGGTCCGTGCGCCCCGTCTGCTGGCCTGGTCGGAGGAGGTCGCGTCGCAGCTCGGGCTGTCCCCCGAGGTGATGCAGTCCGACGCGCTGCTCGCCGTGCTCGCCGGCAACGCGGACTGGCCGGGCGGGCGGCCGGTGGCCACCAACTACGGCGGGCACCAGTTCGGCAACTGGGCAGGGCAGCTGGGCGACGGGCGAGCCCTCCTGTTGGGAGAACTTCAGGGCCCAGGCGGCCGCTTCGAGCTGCAGCTCAAGGGGGCCGGTCCCACGCCGTACTCACGGCG
>VGRA01000621.1 GCA_016875515.1 Deltaproteobacteria bacterium
GCGCGGGCAGTTCCACCACCTGCAGGGGTGCCGCCTCCACGGCGGGGGCCGCAGCGGGCGCGGGCGCCGGCTCGTCCCGGCGGATCTCGCAGCGATCCAAGGTGCCCGGGGCAGAGACCACCACGAGCGCGTTGTCCTTCACGAGCCCCTGGCTCACCGGCAGCTTGAAGCGCCCCTGCGCGTCCGTCTTCACGCGGACCTTCTCGCCCCACAGCCCCACCGCCACCGGCACGTTCGGCATCGGCTGGCCCTGCCCGTCCACCAGCACCAGCGAGAGCTCCTTCTCCCCGGCCGGGGCAAGGGCCACGAGCTCCCGGTAGTACGGCCGGTGGGCGCAGGAGGTGACGGTCAGCAGGGCGGCGAGCGAAAGAAAGGCAGTGCGCATGGCGCCGCGGCTTGTACCCTTTCCCCGTGACCCTCCGCCATCCCCACGTTCCAGAGGCTGCGCCCTCGCCGGTGGACGACCGGCTGCCCGCGGACCGGGCGCTGGCCCGCCTCCGCCGGGGGGAGCGGCTGCTCTACACCGGCGACTACCGCAATGCGCGGCAGCTGCTGTCTGCGCTCGCCCGCCGGCTGGAATGGAGGCCGCGGAACACGAAGGGGGTTGGAGTCCGGGAGCTCTTCCTCTCCGAGCGCGCGGCGAAGGGGCGGGAGGCCACGCTGCTGTCCGGCGTGCGGGTGGAGCTGGATGCCTCCCTGCGCCTCCGCTGCGCGAACGCCCCGGATGTTGCGGAGGCGTGCCGCGTGGCGTGGGGGGCGGACGCGGGGGCGCGGCAGGTCCCGCTGCGCGAGCTGCTCGGCGTGCTGGGGAGCTGGGAGTGGCAGCGCAAGGGCATCCCCGTGGCGGCGCTGGACGGCCGGGCAGTCCACCCGCACTACGGCGTCTTCGGCCCGGTGCGGCAGGAGTACGTGGGGCTCGTCGGGGCGGCCCCCGCCCCGCGCGGACTGCGCGTGTTCGACGTGGGCACCGGCACGGGCGTCCTGTCCCTGGTGCTGGCCCGCGCCGGGGCCCGCGAGGTGGTGGCCACGGACATCGAGCCGCGCGCCGTGGCCTGCGCCCGCGAAAACGTCGAGCGCTTCGGGCTGGGCGCGCGCATCCGGGTCCAGCAGGCGGACCTCTTCCCGGAAGGCGCCGCGGACCGCGTGGTCTTCAACCCGCCGTGGCTGCCGCTCCGGCCCCACAGTCCCATCGAGTCCGCGCTCTACGACGCAGACCACCAACTGCTCCGTCGCTTCCTGCAGGGCGTCCGCGCACACCTGTCTCCCGGCGGCGAGGCGTGGATTGTCCTGTCGGACCTGGCGGTGCGGCTGGGGCTGCGGGAGGCCGGGGCGCTCGAGCGCTGGTGGACGGACGCCGGGCTGCAGCTGGCGTGGCGGAAGGACACCCACCCCACGCACAAGCGGGCCGCCGACGAGGGCGACCCGCTCCACGCGGCGCGAAGGGCGGAGGTGACCACGCTCTTCGCGCTCACCGCCGTCCGCTAGAAGCGGCCGCCGGCGGTGATGAGCCCTTGCATGCGGTTGCCCGTGGCCCCGCCCGGGACGAAGTTCTCCCCCTGCAGGAAGTTGTACGCCATGCGCGCGTCCACGTTGATGACCCGCGTGGCGGCGAAGCGGGCGCCCACGCCCGCGGGGATGTTGAAGGCGGTCGCATCCCGCCACCCGCCGCCCGGGCTCCGCGGGAGAGACCGCCGTGAAGGGCGTCTCGGTCTTCACGTTCACGTCCACGTCACCGGGCTGGAGCGGATCCCGCTGGATGCCCTGCACCCAGCCCGCACCTGCTGCCAGGGTCCCCACCGCCACCACGCTCACCACCCACCGCTGCAATCGCCCCAGGTGTCCTCCGTTTCCGGTCAGGACTGGACGCTGCTCATGGACGCCGGGCGCGGCGCGCCCCCCGCCAACGCCCGCCCGGGGAGGAGGCGGGCGGGTGGGCGGGAACCTTCTCGACGAGCCGCTGGGCCGCGTCCGCCCAGAGCCCGGTGAGCCGGGCCTCGGACGCCAGCGCCTCGTCCGGGGACGGGCCGTCCGCGAGCAGGTGCGCCCCGAGCGCCAACACCCGCTGCTCGAGCGCCACCTCCTCAGCGAGCCCCCGCGCAGAGGCCTCGTCCAGCCCGCAGGACTCGAGGAAGGCGGAACGGTCCTCGCCGGACACCTCGAGCCCGGCCAGCCAGTCCGCCAGCGCGGCCTCCACGGCGTCCGCGTCCACCCGGATGCCGAGCGCGCGCCCCCAGCCGGCGAGCAGCTTCCGCCGCAGCCCCGCCTCGCGCACCGCTGCCGCGTCCGCCCGGGTGCGCAGGAACGCAACCACCTCGCGCCCCTCCACCGGCACGCCCCCGCAGCGGGTGAGATCCTGCTTCAGGCGCCGCTGCCGGACGAGCGCGGAGGGGGAGATGCCGGGGCCCTGCCGCGCGCGCACCGCTCGCCGCCCCTGCCGCGCGCACCATTGCCCCACGGCGCGCAGGCAGGCCCGGGCGTCGTCTGCCTTG
>VGRA01000622.1 GCA_016875515.1 Deltaproteobacteria bacterium
TGACACCACCAGGGGCTTGAGCTTCCGCGCCCGGTCCGCCCACGCCCCGCTCGCCACCTTGAAGCCGGCGGCCACCAGGTCTGCCAGCCCCTCCATGGCCCCCAGCACCACCGGGGCGCCGGGAAAGCGCGCTGCCAGGAAGGCGGGCACCCGGGTGAAGACCAGCTCGCTGGAGATGTCCGTGAGGAGCGACGTCACCCCGAGCAGCACGACGGCGCGCGGCAGCCGCCTCACTTCCGAGGGCCAAGCCCCGCCTTCTTCCGCGCCTCGAGCAGCTTGTCCCGGTCCGCGTCCGCGAGCGGCGCCACCGGCCCCAGGGCGCGCGCGGCGTGCAGGATGCGTGCGTAGTGCTCCACCAGCTCCATGCGCAGCAGGGCCTGGTTGAGATCAGCACCCAGCGCCAGCGCCCCGTTACCGCACAGCAGGAATGCATCCAGCTCCGCGGCGTGGGCCTCCACCTGCTTCACCCCTTGCGGATCCCTCGGTATGGAGCGGGGCACCGCGGGGATGCGGGCCCCGAGCGAGACAACGATCTCCGGCATGGCCACCGGCTCCAGCCCCTGCCCCACCAGCCCGAAGGCCGTGGCGACGGGCGGGTGGGCGTGTAGCACCGCGTCCACCTCGGGGCGGGCGCGGTAGCAGGCCAGGTGCAGTTCCAGCTCGCTGAAGGGCTTGCGCCGCCCCTCCAGCACGTTGCCCTTGCCGTCCACCACCAGCAGCCCGCCGTCATCCACGTCCCGCTTGCTGAGCGCGGTGGCGGTGATGAGGAAGCGGTCCCCCTTCAGCCGGACGGACAGGTTGCCGTCATGGTTGGCCACCCAGCCGTTCTCATGCAGCCGGCGGGAGGTCTCCACCAGCTCGGCGCGCAGCCCTGGCAGCAGCGGGAACGGCATGGCGGCCTCAGGCACTCACCGCGTCCACTACGCCCACGATGAGCGAGCGGATGGGGAGTGTCTTGTCCTTGAGCAGCTGCCGCACGCCGTTGCCCTCGCGCAGCACCAGCACGGTGTCACCGGGGCCGGCGGAGGCCACGTTGTCCACGGCGAGGAAGCTGCGCCCCAGCGGCTTCTGCTGTTCGTCCAGCGGCTGCACCACCATGAGGCGCCGCCCCTTGAAGGCAGGGTGCGCCGCGGTGGCCGTGACGGATCCCAGCACCTTGCAGAGGATCATGCGTCCACCGCGTCCACGTGCCCCACGATGGCGGCGTCCACCGGCACGAACGTGGGATCCAGCGCAAGCGCCGCCTCGCGGCTGCCCACGAGGTAGACCAGGTCCCCGCGCCGGGCGGAGACCGTGTCCACCGCCACCTCCACGGGCCCAGAGGGCTTCTGCTCGTGGGTGAGGGGCTGCACCACGAGGAAGCGCGCCCCCTCGAGCCCTTCGTACTTCCGCTCGCACACCACCGTTCCCAGCACGCGCCCCAGGTACATGGCCGCTCCTAGAACCCCGCCCCGGCAACGATGGGCAGCTCCACGTCCGTAGGCTCCCCGTCGAAGGGAGGGAACACCATCCGCTTGGCACGCATCCGCAGGCACTCCCCCAGCGAGGATCGGTCCACGTCCTTCTTGTCGATGGAGGCGCCCGTGACGGTCCCGGACGGCGCCACCGTGGCGGTCAGGATGAGCTTGCCCAGCTTGGCGTTGGGGTTCTTCTTGAGCTCCATGTCCACGCAGCCCTGGAACGCGGAGGCGTTCTGCTTGAACACCTTGAGCGCCCCCTCGGAGTTGAAGGTGCTGGAGGCCACCACCACCTTCTCCTCCTTGGCCGCAATGGGCCCCTTCCCGCCAATGGCGCTGTCGTCGTAGGGGTCGTTCGGGTCTGCGGTGGGGCCCGTGGGCTTCTTGCCAGGCTCCTTGCGGTTGACCTCCGCCACCTTCCTGGGCCCGGTGTCTGGCTCGGCCGGCTTGTCCACCCGCGCCGGGGCGTCCACGGCCTTCTTCTTCTTCCCCATCAGCAGGTTGCCGAGCCCGGACAGGCCGTCCCCCGCCACCACCTCGCCGAGGGAGACGTCCACCGCCACCTCGTTGCCGGAGGCGTCCACCTGGATCTGCCGCACCTCCACGTTGGCGAGGCCGAAGAAGAGGGCCGCCGGGCCGCCGATGATGGCGAGCGCGAACAGGGCGAACTTCCACGGCGGGTTGCGCTTGTTCACGCCGGCCTGGGCAATGGCCACCATGGTGGCCTCGCCCGGAGGGGGGAGATCCTTGGGGTCCGCGGAGCCGAACGCGGCAAACGGGTCCACGTCTGGCCCGCTGCTGGATGCCACCCCGGGGGAGTTGCTCTTGGCCACGCCCGGAGAGGACACGCTGCGGGCGGGCGAGGACTGCGCCACGGCCGCAGGGGGCGGCGGCGGCGGGGATGCCGGGGCGGCCCCGGGCAGCAGCCGCGCAAGCTCCGGCACGTCCGCGGCGCGCACCCACTCGGCCATGCCGTCCCGCCACACGTAGGTCCGCGGGTGGAAGTCACCCGCCCGCACACGCGAAGA
>VGRA01000623.1 GCA_016875515.1 Deltaproteobacteria bacterium
CACCGTGCCCCCCTTGGCGGAGGTGCCAGCGGTGTCAGCAACGGACTTCTTCGTCTTCGGCTTCGGCATGGGTGCTCCTTGTAGAGCTGCCCGAGCCGTACACCGAAATCGCGACACTCCCTTGTCTGCCACGCAAGCTTCTTCCTGAAGTCCACCGACTGCGCTCATCCCCCCCTGCAGCCGTTCTGTGGTTGTCCCTCGCTTTCGCCTCCGGTTGTGGCATCACGAGCACTGAAGGCCTTGACGCGACGGTTGCCGGCCAAGTTCAGGCGAACCGTGCGTCTGGAGAACTCAACGGATCCTCCTTTGACGTCAACTTCAAGAACGGTTCCCTGTCCGGCAGTTCGCTTCGCCCAGGTGCGTTGCCCTTCTCTCCGAGTACGCATCAAGCACTCCGAGCGACCCGAGCGGTTCCGCCTGCCAGTAGCGGTGTCGAACGCCACACCCGCATCCACTCCGCCATTGCCCACCCCGGCAGCGGTCCTCTATGAGACCGCCCCCATGGGAATGAACGAGCGCTACGAGCCGCAGGCCATTGAATCCCGCTGGCAGAGCCGGTGGAACGAGTCCCGCCTCTTCGAGGCCGGCCGCCGCAAGGGCCCGCGCAAGTACGTCTTGGAGATGCTCCCATACCCCAGCGGCAAGATGCACATGGGGCACGTGCGCAACTACCTGATCGGTGACGTCTACGCGCGCTACTTCATGATGAAGGGCTTCGACGTCCTGCACCCCATGGGGTGGGACGCCTTCGGCCTCCCGGCGGAGAACGCCGCCATCAAGGACAAGGTCCACCCGGCCGTCCGCACGCAGGAGAACATCCAGTCCTTCGTGAAGGAGCTGAAGTCCCTGGGCTACAGCTACGACTGGTCCCGCGAGGTCAACACCAGCGACCCCGCCTACTACCGCTGGAACCAGTGGTTCTTCATCCAGATGCTCGAGCAGGGCATCGTCTACCGGCGCTTCAGCAAGGTGAATTGGTGCACCGGCTGCCTCACCGTCATCGCCAACGAGCAGGTGGTGGACGGTACCTGCGAGCGCTGCGAGTCCAAGGTGGAGGACAAGGAGATGCCCGAGTGGGCGTTCCGCATCACCGCCTACTCGCAGCAGCTCCTGGACGGGCTGGACGAGCTGAAGGAGTGGCCCGAGCGCATCACCTCCATGCAGCGCAACTGGATCGGCCGCTCGGAGGGCGCGGAGGCGGTCTTCAAGGTGCAGGGGAGCGGGCAGGACATCCGCGTCTTCACCACCCGCGTGGACACCCTTTTCGGCTGCAACTACGTGGTGCTCGCCCCGGATCACAAGCTGGTGAAGGCCATCACCACCGCGGACCGCAAGGCGGAGGTGGAGGCGTTCGCCGCGGAGATGGCGGTGCTGGGCAAGGAGGCCCGCACGCAGGAGGGGGCGGAGAAGCGCGGCGTCTTCACCGGCGCCTACGCCCTCAACCCCTTCACCGGCGCGCGCGTCCCGGTGTGGGTGGCCAACTTCGTGCTGGCCGACTACGGCACCGGCGCCGTCATGAGCGTGCCCGCCCACGACGAGCGCGACTTCGCCTTCGCGAAGAAGTACGCGCTGCCCATCTCCGTGGTCATCCAGCCGGAGTCCGGTGACACGCTCACCTCCGCCGCGCTGGAGAACGCCTTCACCGAGTACGGCGTGCTGGAGAACTCCGGTCCGTACACCGGCATGAAGAGCGCGGACGCCCGCACGAAGATGGCGCAGGACCTGGAGGCGAAGGGGCTGGGCAAGCTCGCCATCACCTGGCGCCAGAAGGACTGGGGCTTCTCCCGCCAGCGCTACTGGGGCACGCCCATCCCGGTCGTGTACTGCGAAAATTGTGACCCGGAGCGCAAGGGCATCACCGTCCCGCTGGACCAGCTGCCGGTGAAGCTGCCGGACATCGACGTGTCCGAGGTGCTCACCGGCCGCGGCGAGCCGCCGCTCGCCAAGGTGCCTTCGTTCGTGAACACCACCTGCCCGAAGTGCCACGGCCCCGCCCGCCGCGAGACGGAGACCATGGACACCTTCGTGGACTCCTGCTGGTACTACGCGCGCTACATCTCGCCCAACGACAGCACCGCGCCGTTCTCCGCCGAGGCGGCGAAGGACTGGCTCCCCGTGGACATCTACGTGGGCGGCCCCGAGCACGCGGTGATGCACCTGCTCTACTTCCGCTTCTGGAGCCGGGTGATGAAGGAGCTCGGGCTGTCCCCGGTGGACGAGCCGGTGAAGCGGCTGATCACCCAGGGCATCGTCAACGGGCCGGACGGGCGGAAGATGAGCAAGCGGTGGGGCAACGTCGTGCAGCCCTCCTCCATCGTGGCGAAGTACGGCGCGGACACCGCGCGCACCTACGTCATGTTCGCCGGCCCCCCGGAGCGGGACTTCGACTGGTCGGATGACCAGGTGGAGGGGGCTCACCGGTTCCTCAAGCGCGTGTGGGTGCTCGCGCAGGCGAACCATGACTGCGCCG
>VGRA01000624.1 GCA_016875515.1 Deltaproteobacteria bacterium
CGTGGTCGTAACGCATGGCGGTGGGCGTGGTCCAACCCGCGAGCCACGCCCGCCCCTTCCCATCCACGGCGATCCCGTACGAGCGGCCCTTGAAGGAGGGCGGCGGCTCGAGCGTGTCGGTGATGAGCGTGCCGGTCTGCGTGTCCACCAGCGCCAGCCGGGGAGACGTGGTGTCCACCAGCCACAGCCGCTGCTGGCTGTCCACCGCGGCCCCGTAGGGGCCGAAGCCGATCTGCACGTACGTGGGCCCGCCGGGGGAGACGGGCGCGGGGGCGCCGGTCTGTGGGTCCAGCCGGTAGACGCGCTTGGAGTCGTGGTCCGCGGCCCAGATGACGCCCGCGCTCGTGACATCCGCGAAGGCGGTGGAGATGGCGAGGGCGCGGCCGTGCACCCCTCCGCCGGCGGTGCCGAGCGGCTGGGTGAACAGGATGCACTCGTCGTACTCCTCCGGGGCGCTCCAGTCCGTGGGGGTGATCATCTCCGTGGCGGAGATGGCGCCATCCCCGTCCAGGTCCGAAGAGGTGTCGATCACGCCGTTGCCGTTGCGGTCCACGCAGCTCCAGGTGCTCGCGGCGATCTTGGTGACGGAGCCCTGCCCGCCCGGGGCGCGGTTGGAGACCCACATGTTCCCGTGGAGATCAATGGCGGTGCGGCTGGGGCTGTGGCCCGAGGCGGGGTTGCCGGTCAGGCCGTTGGGCTGTCCCAGGCCGTCCCGCGGGAAGGCCGCCACGTAGCGCCCCTGCTCGCGGCCGGTGCGGGTGTCGTACCGGGAGATGGTGCTCTCCGAGGCGTTGGCGATCCACATGACGCGCAGCTCAACGTCCGCGCCGCCCAGCACCACGAAGCCGTTCTCGTCCACGGTGACGCCGTCCACGGTGCCGGTGATGTTGCCCGCGTCCAGGGAGAAACCTCCCGGCGGCACGCCCCCGCCCTGCCCCGCGTCCGGCACGTCCGGCGCGCCACCGTCCTGCCCCGACAGGCCCCCAGCATCCCGGGCCCCGCCGTCTGCGCCGCCGCGGCCTCCGTCCGTCCGGCCCGTGCCCCCATCCACGGTAATGGCTCCCGCGCCGCAACCGGAACAACCCGGCAGGGCGGACAGCAGCGCCACGGCGGCGCAGGCCCAGAGCGTCAGCAGGGGGCGGCGTTTCATGGTGACTCTCCTCCTCAGCCCATCAGGTCGGCGAGCGTTCGCCAGGTGTCGTCCACGCCCAGCTTCTCCACCGCGCTGAAGGGCAGGACGTGCTTCGTCGGGAGCTGCAGCATCCGCGCAAGTTCGTGCAACCGCGGCTTGCGCTTCGCCTTGGGGATGCGGTCAATCTTCGTGGCCACCACGAGCACCTTCTTGCCGTGGCCGGTGAGGTACCCGAGCAGCTGCGCGTCGTCCTCGCTGGGCCCCACCTCTGCGTCGATGATGGAGACCACCAGGCGCAGCGGGAAGCGCTTCTCCACGTAGCCGGCGATCATCTCCTGCCAGTCACGGCGGTCCGCCTTGCTCGCGCGGGCGAAGCCGTAGCCGGGCAGGTCGCACAGGCGGAAGGTGCGGCGGCCGCCCTTCACCTCCAGGTCCACGTCGAAGAAGTTGAGCGTGCGGGTGCGCCCCGGCGTGTTGGAGACGCGCACGAGCTTCTTGCGCCCCGCCAGCGCGTTGATCATGGACGACTTGCCCACGTTGGAGCGGCCGGCGAAGGCCACCTCCGGGTTCTTCCCGTCCGGGTAGCCGGCGGGCTCCACCGCCGTGGTGACGAAGCGGGCGTCGAGTACGCGGATCACGGCGTGGCCCCCTGGGCCTTCTTCGCCGCGGCGCGCTTGTCCCGCTCGGCGCTCCAGTGGTCCAGGGCCTTCAGCTTCTCCACGAAGTGGAACGGCCTGAGCGAGGGGCTGCTGGTGTCGTGGCAGTTGCGGCAGCCCTTCTCGGACGGGTCCTGCAACCCCACCAGCCGGGCCAGCTCCGGGTCCTTCATCACGTAGGGGGCGCTGTAGGCGTGCCCGCCGCCGTGACAGGTCTCACAGGAGACGGCGGCCACGCGCTGGTCGGCCTCGTTGGGGGAGTGGCAGCTGAGGCAGCGCGCGTCCTTCTGCTGCGCGGGGGAGAGGCTCTCGCGCGCGTGCGCGTGGCGGCTGGACTTCCAGGCGTCGTAGGCCGCGGCGTGGCACGCCTTGCAGCTCTCCGGGCCGAGGAAGTCTGCCGCGAACGCCGGGGCGCCCGCGAGCAGCAGCGAACAGGTAAAGACGAGCCGCGTGGGGGACATGGACGCTTTGAGGCGTAACAGGGATGCCCGGGCCGTACAATCGCCCCATGCGAATGGTGGGGCTGACGGGTGGGATCGCCTCGGGCAAGAGCACGGTGGCGGGGATGCTGCGCGCACTGGGGGCCGAGCTCATGGATGCAGACCAGGTGGCGCGCGAGGTGGTGGCGCCGGGGACGCCGGCGCTGGCGGAGATCTCCGTGCGCTTCCCCGGCGTGGTGCT
>VGRA01000625.1 GCA_016875515.1 Deltaproteobacteria bacterium
CCCCCGGGCGAGATCCAGAATTCGGCCGCCCGCGCGGCTGCTCGCCCGTTCGTCCTGCCTGCTAGGGTGCTCGCCGCCCATGCCGACCTTCCTCCGGGACGCCGCGCTCATTGCCCGCCACGAGGCGCGCCGGACACTCGCGTCCGTGCGTGCGCTCGCGCTGCTGGCGCTCTTCGTCCTCTTCTCGGCGCTCGTGGCGCTGGGCACCGCGGCCGCGGCCCGGGGGATCTCCTCGGCCGTGGACGAGCAGATCGCGCAGGGCCGGCCGGATGCCACCGCGGAGGAGCGCGCCCAGCTTCGCGTACAGCTGGACGCGGAGTTCCACGCACGCCGCAACGAGGTCCTGGCGGTGTGGTTCTCCGGAGATCCGGCGCTCCTGGACGCGGTGAAGGACGTCCCCGTGTTCCTGCTGGTGCTCTTCAAGCTGTCCCTGCTGTTCCTCCCGGCCTACGTGGCGCTGCTTGGCTACGACGCGGTCAGCGCGGAACTGGCCAGCCGGGGACTGCGCTACGTGGTGATCCGCACCGCGCGCGGGGCGGTGTTGCTGGGCAAGTTCGCCGGGCTCGCGGCGGTGCTGCTGGCGCTCGTGGCCGGGACGCAGGGGCTCGTCATCGCTTGGGCCACGGCAACGGAGCCGGGCTTCGGGGCAGGCGCCGCGCTCGTCACCTGGGCGCGGTTCAGCCTCTCGGGGCTCACCTACGGCGCGGCGTGGCTGGCCCTCACGCTGCTCTGCTCCACCCTCTTCCGCGTTCCCATGGTCTGCTTGGCGGTGAATGGGATGACCCTGTTCGGGCTCTGGCTGGCGGACCTGTTGGGATCCGTCTCCGCGGGCGGCGGGGATCCCGGCCTGCTGTCGCTGCTCCGCAGCGCCAGCCCCACCCACTACGCCGGGGACCTGCTGCACCCCGCGCTCGCCCGGTTCGGTGCGAGCGCGCTCGCCTGCCTCGGCTTTGCCGCGGTGCTCCTGGCCGCGGGCGCCTCCCTGCTGCGCACGAGGGACGTTTGATGGACGCTGCCATCGAGCTGATGGGGGTGGGCAAGCGCTTCGGCTCCCACATGGCGGTGGACGGCGTCAGCCTGCGCGTGGCGCGCGGCAGCTGCTACGGCCTGATCGGCCCCAACGGCGCGGGGAAGACCACCACCTTCAGCCTGATGTGCGGCTTCCTCGCCCCCTCCAGCGGGCAGATCTCCCTCCTCGGCGCCTCCCCCTCCGTCCCCGGCGCGCTCAAGGGGCGCGTAGGCGTGCTGCCGCAGGACGCCCTGCTGCCGCCCTGGGAACGGGTGGGGGCGCTGATGGTCCACTGGGCCCAGCTGTCCGCGGTCCCCTCGCCAGAGGCCGACGCCCGCGAGGCGCTCCGCAAGGTGGGAATGGAGGGCGCCTGGGACACGCGCTGTCACGCGCTCTCGCAAGGCATGGCGCGCCGCGTGGGGGTGGCGCAGGCGCTGCTCGGGGCCCCCCCGGTCATCCTCCTGGACGAGCCCACCGCGGGGCTGGATCCCCGCGTGGCGGCAGAACTCCGCGCGCTCATCCGCTCGCTCAAGGGCCAGCACACGCTGGTCATCTCCAGCCACAACCTCCAGGAGCTGGAGGAGCTGTGTGACGGGGCAGCCATCCTGGACAAGGGCCGGCTGGTGCGCGCCGGCAGCATGGCGGAGCTGACCGCGCAGGCAGAGCAGTTCACGGTGGTCCTCGCCGGAGGGTCCCCGCCGCCCCTGGACGTGATCCGCGCCCTCCCCGGCTGCGCGTCCGTCTCGCTCGCAGGCGGCAGGCTCGTCGTTCAGTTGAACGGCAGCGGACAGGTGCCGGAGCAGGCCATCGCCGCAGTGTTGCGCGCGCTGCTGGACGCCGGCTGCCTCGTCTCCGAGCTGCACCGGGGCAAGCGTCTGGAGCAGCGCGTGCTCGAACTCACCTGAGGCGCCGGCGCGTTGCTCAGTCCGGGAAGAAGAGCGGCTCGCGGGCGCCGACGAATCTCTGGATGGCCCCGGCGGCGTTGGACGGCAGGGAGCGGAACTGGACGCCAATGCCGGGGAAGATCTCCGGCTGGCTGTCGTCCAGCTCGCGGCGCCACCGGACCACGCCCTGCACGTCCACCGCCTGTCCGGAGGGGAGCGTGAAGCGCAGGTCAATCTCCGAGCCAATGGGAAGCAGGTCCGCGGTGGCCACGAAGAGGCCCCCTTCGCTGATGTCCGTGGAGAAGCCCATGAAGAAATTGGACTCGCTCTCCAGGTCCACCGCGGCCTCCATCCGGACGCGTTGGAGGTGACGGCCGGAGGGGCGCTCTGCCGGCTTGGCGGGCGCAGCGGGCCGGGCCTGCGGAGCGGGGCTGCGCCCCGCCGTCTTCGGGGACGCGGGGGCCGGGGAGGGCACGTGGGCCTTGTTCATCCCGGTGGCCTCGTACCCCTCCGGCACGGGCGGCGGGGCGGCCGGGGGCTTGCGGAGTTCCACGACCGGCCCGGCCGGCTGG
>VGRA01000626.1 GCA_016875515.1 Deltaproteobacteria bacterium
GCCCAGTTCGCGGCCCAGACGGGCGCGGCAGGCTACGTCGCCTCGGCGCCGGACGGGGAGCCGCTGCTTGCGGAGATCCAGCGGCTGGTGCCCGCCGCGGCCCGGCGGCAGCGGCCGCTCCTGGTGGACGATTCCAAGGCGACCACCTTCATCCTGCCCCAGGCCCTGGCAGGCAAGGGGTTCGGCGTGAACACCGCCGCGTCTGCCGACGAGGCCACGAAGCTGCTTTTGAAAGAGGAGACCCGCCCGGACCTGGTCCTGCTGTACGTGCAGGTGCCCCACATCAACGGCGAGTAACTCTGCCGCTTCATCAAGGGCAACGCGCTGTTCGCCAGCATCCGCGTCCTGCTGTGCAGCAGCGCGGACGCGTCCGAACTCCAGCGCATCTGCCAGGACGCAGGCGCGGACGGGTACCTGCCCAAGGACGAGGTGCTCAGCCGGCTGGGCGCCGACGGGGCGTAGCGCGCCCCTTCCGCTCGCCCAGGCCACGGGCAAAGTTGCCAATCAACAAGCCCGGGCGGGCCGCCTGCAACTCGGCGAGCAGCCGGCGCATGCCCACCGGGCGTCCACCGGCCCCTCGCCCCCGGGCGATCTCCAGGTACTGCAGCGGATCAATGCACAGCGAGCGCGTCTGCACCTGGTCCACCCGGTAGCGCTTCACCAGCCGCTTGAGCGCGTCCACCTCCCCGCGGCGGTCCGTCACCCCGGGGAAGCACAGGAGGTTCAGCGCCACGTAACCACCCTTCTCCCGGGCCACCGCGATGGAGGCCTCCACGTCCTCCCAGCCGTACTTCTCCGGCCGGTAGTAGCCCTCGTAGAGATCCTTCACCGCGGAGTTGAGCGACACGCGCACCGCGTCCAGCCCCGCGTCGAACAGCGCGGCGAGCCCCTGCGTCAGCGAGCCGTTGGTGTTGATGTTGATGCTGCCCCGCTGCGTGCGGGCGCGGATGTAGCGGATGGACGCCTCGATGGCCTTCCAGCGCGTGAGCGGCTCGCCCTCGCACCCCTGCCCGAAGCTGATCATGGTGCGCCCGGGGGCGCGCTGCAGGTGCCACAACCCCACCTCGCCCATCTCATCCTTCTCCGGCCCATCCTCCATCCGCTCGTGGCTGGCGGGCGGACCGTCCTCGGGCTGATCCGAGATGCAGCCCACGCAGCGCGCGTTGCACATCACCGACGCGGGGATGCCGGCCTCGTCCCGTGCGTAGAAGAGGTTCTGGCTGGTGAAGCAGCGGTAGACGAGCGCGCAGGTCTCCAGCTGCGCGAGCACGCGGTTGCCGGGGAAGCGCGCCTTGTGCGCGCGCACCAGCCCCTTCAGCTCCGGCGTGGAGTAGTCCGCCGGATCCCAATGGGTGCGCTTGTCGGTGTGGAGCGCCCAGGCCACGGGGCCCCGCGGCCCCCACGCCGCCGCGGTGTAGGCCCACTGGGGCAGCACCGGCCCGTCCTCTGCCTTCACCTCGCCGGGGAGCAGCGTCCGGGTGTACCCGGGCGGCAGCAGCGCCCCCACCGCCTGCGGCACCAGCGTCTTGCGGCCCACCCGCACCTCGCGCACCAGCTCCAGCTCGCCCGTGTCGGGATCCAGCCCCACCGGCAAGCGCCCGGGCAGCTGGACCAGGCGACCGCTGGCCGGCAGGGCAATGGGACGGTCCGTGGGCGGGCCCACCTCCTCGCCGCTGCGCACCGTGGCGAGAAGCCGGGGGTGTTCCATCACCTTGCCATCCGGAGTCGAGAAGAGAAGTCGATAGCTCACGCGGGAGTGCCTTGACCGAGGGGGGCTCCATTGTAAGGTGACGCGCCTTCTCCACCACATCCCGCAACACTCCACCGGAGGCAACAACGTGATCATCGGCGTTCCCAAGGAGATCAAGACCCGCGAGTACCGCATCGGCATGGTGCCGGCGGGCGTGCGCGCGCTCACCCAAGCCGGTCACAAGGTCATGGTGGAGAAGGGCGCCGGGCTCGGCGTGGGCCTGCAGGACTCCGACTTTGCCCGCGCGGGCGCGGAGATCGTCCGCTCGGCGGATGAGCTGTGGAAGCGCGCGGAGATGATCGTCAAGGTGAAGGAGCCGCTCGGCGAGGAGTACGAGCGGATGCAGCAGGGCCAGATCGTCTACACCTACTTCCACCTGTCCGGCGTGGACCCGGAGCTGACCAAGGTCCTGGTGAAGAAGAAGGTCACCGCGGTGGCCTACGAGACGCTGCAGCTGGAGGACGGCAGCCTGCCGCTGCTGCGTCCCATGTCCGAGGTGGCCGGCAAGATGGCCATCCAGGTGGGCGCCACCTGCCTGGAGAAGGAGCACGGGGGCAAGGGCATCCTCCTGGGCGGCGTGCCGGGCGTGCGCCGCAGCCGCGTGGCCATCATCGGCGGCGGCGTGGTGGGCCAGAACGCCGCCAAGGTGGCGGTGGGCATGGGCGCCGAGGTCACCATCCTGGACGTGAACGTGAACACGCTCGCCTACCTGG
>VGRA01000627.1 GCA_016875515.1 Deltaproteobacteria bacterium
CCCGGCCGTCAGCCGCCGGCACTTCGAGCTGTCCGGGGGGCCCGGGGGCTACCGGCTGAGGGACTTGCGCAGCACCAACGGCGTCTTCGTGGAGGGCGTGCAGGTGCTGGAGGCGAAGCTCCTGGACAAGGTCCGGCTGAAGCTGGGCCGCACGGAGCTGAAGTTCGAGCCGGAGACGCGGCAGGTCAGCTGGCCGCTGTCCCACATGGACCACTTCGGCGAGTGCTACGGCCAGAGCGCCGCCATGCGCCGCGTCTTCGCGCTGCTGGAGAAGGCGGCCCGGGTGGACTCGCCCGTGGTGCTGGAGGGCGAGCCGGGCTGCGGCCGCGAGTCGCTCGCGCGCGCGCTGCACCGGGAGAGCGCCCGGGCAGAAGGGCCGTTCGTCCCCATCGACTTCGCGGCGCTCACCGAGCCGCTGTTCGAGTCCGACCTGTTCGGCCGCGAGATGGCACACCTCACCGCCGGCGTGCGCCACCGCGCCGGCGCGCTGGAGGAGGCGCACGGCGGGACGGTGTTCCTGAACGAAATTGCGGAGCTGCCGCTGCCGCTGCAGTCCCGGCTCTACAAGGCCCTGGACGAGGGCACCATCCGCCGCGTGGGGGGCAAGGTGGACGTCCCCATTGACGTGCGGGTGGTGGCCTCGTCCCGCAAGGACCTGGAGGCGGAGGTGAAGGCCGGCCGCTTCCTGGAGGAGCTGTACTACCGCGTCAGCGTCATCCGGCTGCGGGTGCCCGCGCTGCGCGAGCGGCTGGAGGACGTGCCCGGGCTGGCGGCGCGGTTCCAGGAGCGCGTGAAGGGGGCCCCCCCGCTGACGGACGACAAGCTGCAGCTGCTGCAGCGCCACGACTGGCCGGGCAACGTGCGCGAGCTGCGCAACGTGGTGGAGCGGCTGTGCGCCATGCCGGACCTGGGGGCCAACGCCCTGGCCCGCGCGCTGGGGCGCAGCAGCGGCGGGGCGGAGGAGTCCTCGTCCGCATCCCAGGTGGAGCTGGCCCGCCAGCTGGTGGCCCTGCCGTACCACGACGCCAAGGAGCGGGTGCTGGAGAGCTTCGAGCGCAGCTACTTCACCGAGCACCTGAAGGCGGCCGGCGGGGTGGTGACGCGCGCCGCCCAGCGGATGGGGCTGCCGCGCCAGAGCGTGCACCGCATGCTCCGGCGGCTGGGGCTGGGCTCGGGCGAGGAATAAGGGTAGGGGGACGGCCATGCCGCTCGAGACTGGGGCCCAGGTGGGCCGTTACCGCGTCGTGCGCCTCCTCGCCCAGGGCGGGATGGCGGAGGTGTACCGCGCCGAGCAGGAGCTCACGGCCGGCTTCTTCCGGCAGGTGGCGCTGAAAATCATCCGGCCGGAGTTCGCCGAGTCGAAGGACTTCCGCGCCATGTTCCTGGACGAGGCGCGCACCGCGTGTGGGCTGAGCCACCCCAACATCGTCCCCATCTACGAGGTGGATGAGGCGGACGGCAGCCTGTTCATGGCCATGGAGTTGGTGCCGGGGGAGACGCTCGCCCGCGTGGGGCGGTTGCTCCGCGAGGCGGGCAAGGGCTTCACTGCCGAGGCGCTGCTGGCGGTGGGCATTGCCACTTGCGCCGCGCTGGAGGCGGTCCATTCCCTCAGCCAGCCGGGCGAGGGGAGCGTCAACCTGGTGCACCGGGACGTCTCCCCGCACAACCTGCTGCTCTCGCCGCAGGGCAACCTCAAGCTCATCGACTTCGGCATCTCCAAGGCGGTGACCAACCGCAACCTGACGATGCCCGGCGTGGTGAAGGGGAAGGCCGGCTACTTCTCCCCGGAGCAGGCCATGGGCCTGCCGGTGGACGGCCGGAGCGACCTCTTCAGCGTGGGCGTCACGTTGTACAAGCTTGCATGCGGCAACACCCCGTTTGACGAGTACGAGACGGTGGACGCCCGCAACACCGCGCTGCTCAACGGGCAGTGGAAGCCGCTGGAGGAGGTGCAGCCCGGGCTGCCCGAGGGCCTCTACGCGGTGGTCCGCAAGGCGCTGCAGGTGAAGGCGCAGGACCGCTTCGCCACGGCGAAGGAGATGCGCGAGGCGCTCGAGCGCGTGGCGGTGGAGAACGGCATCCACGTGGGCCCCTCCTCGCTCGCCGGCTACGTGACGGCGGACCAGGAGGAACTGGCGGTGGTGTCCAGCACCAGCCGCGTGGAGCACGGCGCCGAGGGCTCCACCGTGCGGCTGGGGGACGGCCCGGAGCCCCGCCCTCCCGCGGTGCCCGCCGCGCCGCCGCCCCCGCCGCCGGACGAGGTGGTGGGGGACTCCACCCTGGTCCTGCAGAAGCCCGCCGAGGCGGCGGCCCCGCCGGAGGAGGAAGACACCGGGCTGCCGCTGTGGATTGTGGGCGCCGGGGTGGGGCTGGGGGCGGCCTTCGTAGGGGCGGCCACGGTGCTGGTGGTGTTTGGCGGGACGGTTCAGCAGCCGCCCGCGCCGGCCCCTGCGGTTG
>VGRA01000628.1 GCA_016875515.1 Deltaproteobacteria bacterium
CTCCACCGCCGGCAATGCCCGCGGCTCCGAGGCGCACGCCGCAGCGAACAGAATCCACGCCCACCCCACGGCCCTCCACCTCGCCATGCGCATCCCCCCGTTTCGTCCGGGCTGCCCCTTAGCAGCGCGCGTGCCACGTCCGGCTGCTGGGCCCGGCCCACCTCCCGGGTGCCCGCGCCTGCAATCCCTCCAACGGCGCGTGTTGCCCAGGGCGAGGCAGGGACGTCCCCAACCTGGACGGGCCGGGCAGCGGCCCGGTGCGCGCCTTTTTCGTGGAGAACGCGGCGCGGTGGATCTCCCAGTACCACCTGGACGGGCTGCGCGTGGACGCCACGCCGAGCCTGCACGATCACTCGCCCCGGCACCTCTGCACGGAGGTATCACGGGCGGCACGGGCCGCCGCCGGGCGCAGGCGCGTGCTGCTCATCGCGGAGAGCGCGCCGCAGGCCGTTGAGGCGGTGACCCCGGTGGAGGCGGGCGGCTTGGACATGGACGGCAACTGGGTGGATGACTTCCACGGCGCCGCGCGCGTGGCCGCCACGGGACAGCGCGGCGCATACCTGGAGGGCTACGAGGGCACCGCGCGGGAGCTGCTGGCCTGCGCGCTGTGCAACAGCCTCTGCCAGGGCCAGCACTACGGCTGGCAGGATCACCCCCGCGGCGGCGTCCTCCGCCACGCCCCCGCGCGCCGGGCGGTCTTCTCCCAGGAGAACCACGACCAGGTGGCCAACCAGCTCCCCAGCCTGCACCTCCACGCGCTGTGCGGCGCGCCCCTCATGCGCGCGCTCACCGCGTTCTTGCTGCTGCTGCCCCAGGTGCCGCTCCTCTTCATGGGGCAGGAGTCCTTCTCCTCGCGGGGCTACTGCTTCTTCACCGACCATCCCCCAGGCCTCGAGCGGGCCGTCCGCCTTGGACGCCGCGCCTACCTGGGACAATTCCCCTCGGCCCGCGCCGCGCTCGAGCAGGAGGGCTGGCCGTTGCACGAGGGGGAGGCGGCCTTCCTGGCGTCGCGCCTGGATCCCTCCGAGTTGGACCGCAACGCCGCGGCGCTGGCTTTCCACGCGGCGCTGCTGCGGCTGCGGCGGGAGGATCCGGTCTTCTCGCGCGAGGGCGTGCGCCCAGAGGGCGCGGTGCTGGGCGAGTCTTCGCTGGTCCTTCGCTCCGAGGGAGGAGAGGCGGGGGACCGCCCGGTCCTCTTGAACCTGGGGGCCGAGCGGGCATTGTCCTCCTGCCCGGAGCCGCTGCTCGCCCCGGGCCCGGGAAGAAGGTGGGCGCTGCTGCTGTCCTCCTCGGACTCCCGCTGCGGAGGAACCGGCGCATGCTTCACGGACGGCACCTCGAAGATTCTTATCCCCGGCAGGACGACCCTGGCGCTCCGCGCGGAGCCGGCAGGGACGTGAGCCCCCCGCTCCCCGAGTCCGGCTTCGAGTGGCCCGCGGGCGCCCCAGCGAACGAGGCCCTCCCGCGCGAGTGGTTGGTCACCAACGGGCTAGGCGGGTACGCCGCCGGTACGCTCGCGCAGTGCAACACACGCCGCTACCACGGTCTGTTCGTCCCCGCGCTCCCGGGCTGGGGACGGACGGTGGTGGTGCCGCGGCTGCGCGAGGAGGTGTTCTCGGCAGGCCAGGTGTTCCGGCTGGACGGGGAGGAGCTGGCGGACGGGCAGCTGCGGCTGCCGGGACTGGAACAACTCCGGGGCTTCCGCCTGGTGGGCTCGCTGCCCCGCTGGGAGTGGGCGCTGGGGGCGGCGCGGCTGGCACGCGAGTTCGTCTTCCTCCACGCGGAGAACACCGCATTCATCCGCTGGACCCACCTGAGCGGGGCGCCGCTCCGGCTGCGGGTGCGCCCGTTCACCGCGTTCCGCTTCCACGACAAGCCCCTGCCCCCGCCGGGCGAGCTGCCCACCGTGGTCCTGCGCGGGGAGCGCGTGGAGGTGCAGCCCGCGCCGCACGTCCAGCCGCTCCGGCTGCGCATGGTGGCCGGCAGCGCGGTGCCCTTCGTGTCCCTGCCGGAGCGCTCGCCCGAGCTGCTGTTCCGGGTGGAGAGAGCGCGCGGGCTGGACCACGCGGAGAAGCAGCTGTCCCCCGGCTACTTCGAGTGCGTCCTCCGGGGCGGGGAGACCCTGTCGCTGGGCATGACCCTGGAGCCGTGGGAGGCCCTGGAGCGCCGGGCGGACGAGGCGTTCGAACTGGAGCGCGCGCGGCAGTCCCGCCTGCTCTCCCGCGCCCCCCGTGCGCTGGCGAACGGTCCCGGGGCAAGGCTGGCGCTCGCGGCAGACCAGTTCCTGGTCCAGCCCAGCGTCCGGCCGCAGGACGAGGCGTGGGCACGCGCCTCGGGGCAGCACCTGCGCTCCGTCATTGCCGGCTACCCCTGGTTCACCGATTGGGGCCGGGACACCATGATCTCCCTGGAGGGGCTGACGCTCGCCACCGGCCGGTACGACGAGGCGGCA
>VGRA01000629.1 GCA_016875515.1 Deltaproteobacteria bacterium
CTCCAGCAGCACGGCCGTCCGGACGAGCCCCGGCTCCGTGCGGAGGAGTTCCAGCAACACCACCCCACCGAAGCTGCTTCCCACCGCGAGCACCGGCTGACCGGGGGAGAACTCCCGGATCAACACGGCCGCGTCTGCCGCGTGGCCGGGGATGTCCACGAAGTCGCTCCCCGGCGGGAGGGGAGATCCGCCCGAGCCGCGGCGGTCGTACACGCACAGTTCCAGTTCGCCCCGGAGCCCGAGGCGCTGGATGGACCAGGTGCGGTGATCCGTGGCGGTGCCGTGGATGAGCAGCACCTTCGGCCCCTGGCCTTCGACCTCGTTGAAGAGTCCCTTCATGTTGACCGGCCTACACAACCCCCGGGGCCGGTGCCTAGGATGTTTCGCCCCATGAGTCACGCCAACCACTACAAGAGCGATCTCCGCGACATCTACTTCAACCTGTTCGAGTCCCTGGACATCGGGAAGAACGCGCTCGGCCAGGGGCCGTACGCCTCCATGGACGAGCAGACCGCGCGCGAGGCGCTGAAGGCGTTCGAGCTGTTCTGCCGTGAGCAGGTGTCCCCCGGCTTCTTCGAGGCGGACCGCACACCGCTGACGCTGGACGGGGATGGGAACGTCACGCTGCCGGCATGCGTGACGGACGCGCTCAACAAGTTCTACGAGGCAGGTTTCCACCTCTTCGAGGTGCCGGAGAAGCTGGGCGGGATGGGCGCGCCGCCGTCCGTGCGCTGGTCCGCGTTCGAAATGCTCATCGGCGCCAACCCGGTGGTGGCCTTCTACGTCTTCGGCAGCTTCCTCGCGACCATCATCGACCGGCTGGGGACCGGGTCCCAGAAGGCCCGGTTCGTGAAAAACATGGTGGAGAAGCACTGGGGCGGCACCATGGTCCTGACCGAGCCGGACGCGGGCTCGGACGTGGGGGCCGCGCGCGCCAGGGCCCGCCACGTTAAGGACGACATCTGGGAGATCGAGGGAGTAAAGCGGTACATCACCAACGGGGACTTCGACCACCCTGAGAACATCGTCCACCTGGTGCTTGCCCGCCCGGAGGGGGCCGGCCCCGGCACCAAGGGGCTGTCCATGTTCGTCGTCCCCAAGTTCTGGGTGAACGAGGACGGCTCGCTCGGCGAGCGCAACGGCGTCTACTGCACCAACGTGGAGAAGAAGATGGGCATCAAGGCGTCCGCCACGTGCGAGATGACCTTCGGTGACCGCCACCCGGCGCGCGGCCTCCTGGTGGGCAACGTCCACGACGGCATCCGACAGATGTTCCACGTCATCGAGCAGGCGCGCATGGCCATTGGCATGAAGTCCATGGCCGCGCTTTCCACCGCGTACCTCAACGCCCGGGACTACGCGAAGGACCGCGTCCAGGGATCTGATCTCCTGAGGATCATGGACAAGGTCGCCCCCCGCGTCCGGACCATCCAGCACCCGGACGTGCGCCGGATGCTCATGCTTCAGAAGGCCCACGCCTACGGCATGCGCTCGCTCGGGCTGTACCTGGCCCACGTCCAGGACCGGGTGGAGCTGGCCGGTGGCCACGGCTCGCCCGAGGCCCGGCAGCTGGACAAGCTGAACGACCTGCTGCTGCCGCTGCTCAAGGGCTACAACTCGGACAAGACGTACGAGCTGCTGGGCGTGTCTCTGCAGTGCTACGGCGGCGCCGGCTTCCTGCAGGACTACCCGGTGGAGCAGTACATCCGGGACCAGAAGATCGACACGCTGTACGAGGGCACCACCCACATCCAGTCCCTGGATCTCTTCTTTCGTAAGATCGCACGCGACGGCGGAGAGACGCTGATGGCGCTCGCTTCCGAGATCCAGGCCACGCTGGAGTCCGCCGAGGGCGGCGAGGCGCTCGCGGCCGAGCGGGCGGCGCTGGCCACCGCGCTGCAGGATCTCCAGGCGCTGATGGGCACCATGATGGAGAAGGTGACCGAGTCGCTCTACCACGTGGGGTTCCAGGGCAACCGCGTGCTGATGGCGGTGGCGGAGACGGTGATCGGCTGGCTGCTCGTTCGGCAGGCGGCGGTGGCGCTGCGCCGCAAGGCGGAGAACCCCGCGGACGCGGACTTCTACGACGGCAAGGTGGCGGCGGTGCGCTTCTACTGCCGCGAGGTGCTGCCCAACGTGGGCCACGCGCGGAGGAGGGTGGAGCAGTCCTCGCTGGAGCTCATGTCCGTCCCCGAGGAGCAGTTCTAGCCCCATGCCCATCCTGCGCGGCTCGGTCACCTTCGCCCGCTACAAGGTGGTCTCCCCGGCGCGCGCGCCGCGGGAGAAGCACGGCTGGTTCCAGAATGCGCTGGAGACCCACGCCTTCTCCCCCATTGAACGGAAGGGGGACGAGGACCGAGCAGAGGGCTTCGTGGAGGTGGAGGACAACGACGCCACGGACTTCTCCGCGGCTTCCCTCTTCCACGGCCCGCGCGTCCTCTTCGGG
>VGRA01000630.1 GCA_016875515.1 Deltaproteobacteria bacterium
AGCATCTGGAGGGGCTGCGCGGGAAGCCGCAGTCCGAGCAGCTGGCGGCGATGAACCGGGTCGTCAACGACGTGCCGTACCGGGCAGACCCGTCCAACGATCCCAGGAAGACGCCGCTCGAGTTCTTCGCCCAGCGCGGGGGCTGCGAGGACTACGCGCTCGCCCAGTACGCCAGCCTGAAACAGCTGGGATTCGACGAGTCACGGATGCGGATGCTGGTGGTCCAGGACACCTTCTCCGGGCAGGCGCATGCCATCCTCGCGGTGGACATGCCGGACGGGACGTACATCCTGGAAAACCAGTCCGAACTGCTCTTGCAGCACCAGCCGCTGCAGTTCCGCGACGGGACGTGGGCCTACCTGCCCATGGTGGGGCTCTCCCGGGCGAAGCAGTGGATCTACGGGCGTCCCACCGGCTGAACCGGCCTCAGGGCGGATGTGCTCGGCCACCTTGGCGAAGTCCGCCACCGCCGGCGTGGCGGTCCGCGCGCGGTCGTTGGCGAAGTCCACCCGGAACAGGCCGAAGCGCGGCTCGTACCCCTCGGCCCACTCGAAGTTGTCCATCAGCAACCAGTGGTTGTAGCCGGTGACGTTCGCGCCATCGGCCGTGGCGCGGCGCACCGCCTACAGGTGTTCGGCCAGGAAGGCCCGGCGGTCCTCGCCCAGGCTGTCGGCCAGGCCGTTCTCGGTGATGACCAGCGGCACGCCCCAGGCGTTCAGCCGCATGAGCAGCAGGTACAGACCGTCCGGGGACGGCTCCCAGCCCTGGTCATTGGTGGGCCCGCCGCTGCGCACGTACTGGTTGGAGAGCGCCGGGTTGGACAGGTCCGCGCGGACGGGAACCCGCGCGTAGCAGTTGAGCCCGAGGTAGGCGATGGAGCCCTTGAGCCCGTCCACCTGCTCGTCGGTCTCGAGGGTGCCAGGCACCGAGAGCCGGATTCGCCCCGTCACCAGCGCGCGCGGCACGGACTCGTTGAAGAAGTCGTCCGTCAGGCCGGCGATGGCGGTGTCCAGCGTGGAGTTAGTGGCGGGCTGGAAGATGCGCGCGTGGTGGGCCACCGAGACGCGGGTGGCGTGGGTGTCCCCGTCCGCGTCTGCCGTGTCGTGCGTCCGAAGCGCGGCGGCCATCTTCGCGTGCGCCCTGAGCAGGTTGGCCATGACCTGCGCCTGCGTCCGGGTGTCCCCCTTGCGGCCCGGGGGCCACTCCCCCTGGAGGTAGCCCTTGGCGGCATGGATGTTGGGCTCGTTGAGGGTGACCCACCCGTCCACAGTGGGCCCGAGCGCCTGGGCCAGCCGGACGGTGAAGGCCTCGGTGTCCGCAATGGACTGGGCATTCTCGAACGCCCCCTGCTCCGCCACCCAGGTGGGCAGCGTGAAGTGCCAGACGGTGACGAGCGGTTCGATGCCCTCCTCGCGCAGCCGCCGGGTCCAAAAGACGTCCCGGTCCATGGCCTCGGCGTTCCACTCCCCCCTGCGCGGCTCGAGCCGGCTCCACTCCACGCTGAACCGGTAGCTCTTCGCCCCCAGCTGGTTGAGCATCTGGAGGTCCTCCTTGAACCGGTTCCAGGAGTCGCACGCCAGGCCCGACGGGTCGTTGTGCTTCGCATGCGGGCGGCCATCCGGGAACGCGGTCCGCTCCCAGGCGGTCCAGTCGTTGTCCCGGCCGCCCTCCACCTGATGGGCGGCGGTGGCTGCTCCCAGCTTGAAGCCGCGGGGCAGCCCCTTCCCGAGCTCCGCGAGATCGATGCTCGCGCCGTCCAGACCCGGGCGCGGCGTACGGTAGAGCAATCCAAGGGACGCGGCGACGACGATGGACGCGCGGTTCACCGGGCACCTTCCCAGGCAAGGCCCACCGTGAAGGTGGCCTGTTCGGTATTCAGGATGCGGGCGTGGAGGACCTGCGCGCGGGCGGAGAGAGCTGGCCGCCCAGCGGCCGCGAGAAGCCCACCAGTCCCCCCAGGGGCGCGAGGTACCCCACGCATAGGTGGCCGAGGGACGTCGGAAGTTCAGCGGTGACGTACAACGGCGCGAAGCCGGCGTGGTCGAGGACGGCCGCGGACACTCCGAACTTCTCGAACGCCACCTCTCCGCGAAGGGACGGCAGCCACTGCAGCTGCGGCTTCCCCTCCAACGCCCAGTTGGCGAACGCGCCGGCGAACACCGCCCACCGCGCCCCCACGCAGCCCGCGCGCAAGAGGGCGTTGGCACCCACGGAGAGGCCACCGGGCCGCGGCGGCGCCAAGAAGACGAGGGCACCGTCGAGCGCGAGCCCCGCGTGAACGAACCGGCCCGCCATGCCGGGAAGCAGCGGCAGCTCGCCCCACCGGCCGCCGTTCCAGCCGTTGCCGGTGTAGGCGGCGCCGAACAACGCCTCCGCGCGGGACGCGAGAAGCCGGCATTCCTATGGAGGCGAAAGGACCTCCGGGGACGAGGCGACA
>VGRA01000631.1 GCA_016875515.1 Deltaproteobacteria bacterium
GCTCTCCGCGTCCAGCGCGGAGGTGGGCTCGTCCAGCAGCAGCACGCTGGGGGCCCGGAGGAAGGCCCGGGCAATGGCCAACCGCTGGCGCTGGCCGCCGGAGAGCCGCGCCCCGCGCTCTCCCACCTGCTCGTCCAGGCCACCCGGCAGGCCCCGCACGAACCCGGCCGCACCGGCCCGCTCCAGCGCCTCCCACGCCGCCGCGTCGTCCGCCCCGGGGCGCCCCAGCAGCAGGTTGTCCCGCACCGTCCCGGAGAACAGCACCGGCTCCTGCGGCACCCAGCCCAGCTGCCCGCGCACGGAGGCCAGCGAGAGCGAGGAGAGCGGCACCCCGTCCCAGCGCACCTCGCCCGCGGAGGGCTGCACGAAGCCCAGCAGCAGCGACAGCGCGGTGGACTTGCCCGCCCCGGAGCTGCCCACCAGCGCCACCGCCTTCCCGGCCGGCACGGTGAAGGAGAGCCCGCGGAGGGCCTCGCGGTCCCCCGTCCAGCCGCCGCGCACGCCGTCGAACACCAGCGCCTGCTGCAGCGGCGGGGCCGGCGTCCCCCGGTCCTCCTGGACCGGCGTGTCCGCCACCTCGAACAGCCGCTCGGCCGCCCCCACCCCGGCCACCACCAGCGAGAACGTCCCGGCCAGGGCCTTGAGCGGCTGGTACAACAGCAGCGTGGCCGCCAGGAAGGACACCAGCTTCCCCGCCAGCTCCGGCTCGGCCGCCACCTGGCCGCTGCCCCACGCCAGCGTCACCGCCGCCCCCAGCACCCCCAGCACCTCCAGGGTGGGCGAGTAGGCCCCGCGGAGGAAGAGCGAGCGGGACATGGCGGACAGGTACCGGGCCTGCTCCGCCTCGAAGCGGGCCAGGGCGGAAGCTTCCGCGCGGTACGCCTGCACCACCGGCAGGTTGTGCAGTTGCTCTGCGGTGAGCTCCGTCAGCCGCCCAAGCGAGCCCTGCGTCGTCACCGCCACCTTCTTCACCGCCCGGGCAAACCGCGCCACCGGCAGCGCCGCCCCCGGCAAGACCACGAAGGCGAGCAGGAACAGCCGCTCGTCGATAAGCAGGCAGGTGAGCAGCAGCCCCAGCACCTGCAGGCTGTCCTTCACCCAGCTGGCCAGGGCCTGCGTCACCGCGAATTCCACCTGCGCCACGTCCGCGGTGAAGCGCGAGAGCAGCTCGCCCGAGTGGCGCGCGGAGAAGAAGGACGGCGGGAGGTGGAGCAGCCGCCCGTACAGCTGCCGGCGTAGGCCCGCCATCACCGCCTGCCCCACGTCCGACATGAGGCCGTTCTGCAGGAACTGCGCGGCCGCCTTCGCGGCGGACACCCCCACCACCGCCAGCGGCAGCCCCCAACCCAGGGCAGCCCGGTCCACCGTCCGCCCGAGCACCTGCACCTCCCCCGGGGCGAGCACCGCCTGCACCAGCGGCCCGAGCAGCCAGGCGTACAGGGACGTGGCCCCCGCTGCCGCCGCGGAGGCCAGCACGGCCAGCCCGAGCCGCCCGCGGTGGGGCCGCACGTGGCCGAGCAGGCGCAGGTAGGTGGAACGGGAGGACATGGACCGTGGGAGGGGGAAGCGCGAGCGTCTTCTAGACCGCCTTGGCACCTCCGCGCACCGGCCCCACCTTCCTCCCCATGTGGGAACCAGGCACGGAGGAGACGGCGGCTGCCCCGGGGTGCGAGCCGGTGGTGGACGAGGCGCAGCGCCGCCGCATGCTGTGGCTCATGACGGAGCACTTCCGGACGCTGGGGGTCACGGACATCAAGGCGCGCCTGCCCGGCTTCGTCCCGCCGCCCGTGCTGGCCGGGACGCTGGAGGACCACCGGCCGGACCTCACCTGCCGCCAGTCCAACGCCCAGAAGACGCCGGTGCTGCTGGAGGTGGTGACGCCCCAGTCGCTCGAGGACCCGGGCCTGGAGAACCGCTGGTCGCTGCTCTCCTCGGCCGCGAAGCCGTACAGCGCGGAGCTGCACTTCGTGGTGCCCCGCTGGACGGAGAAGGGGGCGCTGGAGCAGGCCCTCTGCCGCCGGCTGGCCCGGATGGAGCTCCCGGCCTCCGGGGGGTGGACCGTGTAGCGCGCCGGAAACGCTGCGTTATGGTGCCGCGGCTCACTCAACCGAGACGAAGGGTTGCACCATGCCGGCGGCCGGCCAGAAGCGTGACTATTACGAAGTTCTGGGCGTCTCACGGCACGTGGACGCTCAGGCCCTGAAGAGCGCCTACCGGAAGGTGGCCCTCCAGTACCACCCGGACCGCAACCCGGGGGACAAGGAGGCCGAGGAGAAGTTCAAGGAGGCCACCGAGGCGTACGAGGTCCTCTCGGACGCGGAGAAGCGCCAGCGCTACGACCAGTTCGGCCACGCCGGGGCGGGGTTCCAGGGCTTTGGCGGCCAGGGGTTCAACGCCGCCAACATCAACGACATCTTCGGGGACATCTTCG
>VGRA01000632.1 GCA_016875515.1 Deltaproteobacteria bacterium
GGTGGGCTTCTACGGCGCGGCCCCTTCGCGCGCTTACACCGCGGCGGGCAGCTTCCTGCGCTGGCTGGGCGAAACGCGCGGCCCGGCGCGGCTGCGGGCGCTGTACGCCCGGGGGGACTTCGAGGCGGCCTACGGCGAGCCACTCTCCGCGCTGCGGACCGGCTGGGAGGCCTTCCTCGCCGGGCGCGCGCTGGACGAGGCCGCGGTGAACCTGGCCTTCGCGCGCTTCCGGGGGGAGAGCCTCTTCGCGCGGCCCTGCGCGCGGGAGCTGGCGGCGCTCACGGACGAGGCGGCCGCGGAGCTGCGCGGAGACCCGGACCGCGCGCTGACGCTGTACCGGCGGTGCGCGGGGCTGCAGCCGGGGGAGCCGGGACACCTGCTGGGCCAGGCCCGCGCGCTGCTCGCGCTGCAGCGGCCCGCGGACGCCGAGGCGGTGCTCGCGCCGCTCTCGCGGAGCCTGGAGGACCGGGCGGCGCTGCGGGCCGAGGTGGAGTTGCTGCGGGCGGACGCCGCCTTCCTCGGGGGGCAGGATCCCTCCCCCCACCTGCTGCAGGCCCTGGCGCTCTCCCCGCCCCCGGGGCTCGCGCGGCAGGCGTGGCTCAAGCACGCCGCGCTCGCCTCTCCAGCGAAGGAGGCGCTGTGGGCGTGGTTCCTCCCAGTGCCGGAAGAAGGGCGTCTGGAGTTGCTCCACCGCGCGCACACGGCCGCCCCCGGGGAGCCGCTCATCCATTACCTGCTGGGCCGCCGGCTGTCGGTGGGCCACGCCCCTGCGCTGGCGCGCCCGCACCTGGCCGCCGCGCTCGGGGAAGACCTTGCGCCGCCCCTGCGGGAGGAGGCGCTCCGGTCCGCGCTGGCCGCGGCCTTCCTTGCCGGGGACTGCGCCGGCGTGCGTGCGCTGAGGGACGGGCTCGTTCTGCCGGGGGCCTCGCTGGCCGCGGCGGCAGAGGACTGGGTCCAGCGGTGCACCTTCGAGGAGGCCGAGCACGGCGGACCTCTGGTGCCGGGGGCGCCTTTCCGCTAGATGCCGCGGTCCGATGAAATTCGAGACGCGCCAGCGCATCCGCGGGACCGTGGCCGAGGTGGAGCAGGCCCTCGCCCACCCGGACTACGTCGCCTTCCTCCTACAGCACCATGGCGTTCTGCTGGAGGCGCAGGTGCTGGAGGTGTCGGACACGGGCGGCCGGATCCAGCGCCGGGTGCGCTACCGGCCCCGCCCGGTCATCCGCGCCATTGGCCCGCGGGAGGTGCCGCCCGAGTGGTTCGCCTTCGTGGAGACCTCCACGTATGACCGCGCGCGGCGTGAACTGCAGTTCCAGAACGTCCCCACCACGCACGGCATCCGCAAGATGATGCTCAACTCCGGCAGCTTGCGCCTGCGGGAGCTGGGCAGCGAGTGCGAGCGCACCATCGAGGGCGAGGTGAAGCTGGTGCTCCCGCTGCTGCTCAAGCCGCTCGGGCTGGTGGGCGAGAAGATCATCTCCTCCGAAGGGCTGAAGATCCTCGACGGCGAGGTCCCGGTGCTGAACCGGTTCCTCGCGGAGGTCATCCGGCGGCCCGCTTCTTGATAAGGGTGTCCCCCGGCATGCGTACCTCCCTCCGAAACGCCCCCCGTTCCCTGATCGTTTGTCTCTGCGCGGCCGCGGCCGTTGCCACTTTGGCAGGCTGCATGCCGCGCCGGCTCCCCGGCACGGACATCGAGGACACCCCGGACAGCCGCGCGGTTCTGGACGTGCTGACGGCCTACACGCGGGCCATGGAGGCCCGCAACGCGGACGCCATCCTCAGGCTGGTGAGCCCCTCCTTCCGGGACGACGGCGGCACCGGCTCGCCGCAGGATGACCTGGACGCCCAGCAGCTCAGGCAGGTGCTGCCGGCGCGGCTGTCCCGGGTGGAGGACCTCCGGCTGGACATCACCGTGAAGAAGATGAACTTCACGGAGGACACGGCCGAGGTGGTGTACTTCTACCACAGCAGCTTCCGCGTCCCGGCCTACAGCAACAAGCCGAAGAACGAGAGCGGCCTGAAGAAGATGGAGCTTCGGAAGGAAGACGGCAGCTGGAAGCTGCTGTCCGGGATCTAGTCCCGGCCCTCCAGCCAGCGGTCAAAGCCCTGCGGTCCCAGGGCGCGCAGGGCGTGCACGCGCGCCAGCCACGTCCGGTAGTCCTTGTGCAACAGCCTGTCCCGGCCGAACGGGGCGAGGTGGAAGTCCCGGATGCGCGAGGTGGTGTAGCGCACCGCACCCATGAGGCAGGCGGCGTGGAGCAGCGGCCGCTCGGCCCCGGTGAGCGGGCGGACGGAGGCGTAGCCCTCCAGCAGCGCCTGCGCGAGCGGACGCCGGAACTCCCCGTCGAAGCACCAGGCGTCCAGCGTGATGGCCAGGTCCTGGACCAGCGGCGCGGTGCAGGCCATCTCGAAGTCGAACAGCACCGG
>VGRA01000633.1 GCA_016875515.1 Deltaproteobacteria bacterium
GGCGGCCCGGCTCACCACGCCCATGAGCAGGTGGCCCGCCGTGGCGGCCACCACCACGGGGAAGGCCAGCCGCACGGCCAGGGCGAAGGCCCCCACCGCGTGGGCCAGCGTGGACTGGGCAAAGGCGAGCAGGTCCACCGATGAGCCGGGGGGCATGTTGCGGACGGACTCTGCCAGCCACAACACCGCCTCCCGGTGCACCCCGAGGCTGACCGCAATGGCCAGCGCGGTGAGGGAGAGCAGCTGGGACACCGCCGTGCTCTCCGCGCCGTTGATGGGGTCCAGCATGGCGCCGTAGCCGAGCCCCATGGCCAGGCCCGCGGACTGGCCGGCCGCCATGGCGGCGTCCAGGCACCACTGGGCGAACAGCCCCGCCACGAGCCCGGTGAGCGTCTCGGTCATGGCGGCGCCCATCAGCTTGAGGATGTGGGTGGGGACGGGGGCCGGCGGGGCCCCGGCCCCCATGAAGACGACGAACGAGAGGGCAAAGGCCACCCCCAGCCGCACGCGGGCCGGCACCACCCGCGCCCCCAGCACCGGCGCCGTCATGCACAGCCCCGCGCAGCGCATCAGCACCAGGATGAAGCCGTAGGCGAGCGAGGCGGGGGGGAGGGGGATCATGGCTCAGAAGCCGCGGTTGGCCATGTCGGACAGCGCCAGCTGCAGCAGCTGGGACATCCGGTGCAGCATCCACTGGCCCAGCCCAATGCAGATGGCCCCCGCGGTGACGAAGCGGGGGACGAAGCCCACCGCCGGGTCGTTCACCTGGGTGGCGGCTTGCAGGATGCCCACCACCAGGCCCACGACGAGCAGCGCCGCCATCAAGGGCCCCCCGGTGATGCCCAGCTCCAGGATGCCCTGGCGGAGCAGCGCGTTGGGCAGCTCGGGCGTCATTGGAAGCTCCGGATGAGGGAGCCGGCGAGCAGCCGCCAGCCGTCCGCGAGCAGGAAGATGGCGACCTTGATGGGCAGGGACATGAGCGTGGGCGGCACCATCTGCATGCCGAGCGCCATCAGGATGGCGGCCACCAGCAGGTCCACAAGCACCAGCGGGATGAAGACGAACAGCCCCATGCGGAACGCGGTGGTCAGCTCGGAGATCATGAACGCAGGCACGGCGACGGTCAGGGGCACGGACTCGCCGCGGGTGGGGCGGTCGGTGCCGGAGATTTCATAGAAGAGCTGCAGGTCCGCCTCCCGCGTCTGCTTCAGCACGAACTCGCGGACGGGGTCTGCGGCCCGGGTCAGCGCCACCCCGGGGGACACCTTGTCGTCCAGGTAGGGGCCCAGCGCGTCGCCGTACACCCGGGAGGCGGTCGGGGCCATCACGTAGCCGGTGAGCGCCAGCGCCAGCGCAATCACCACCTGCGTGGGGGGCAGCTGCGGGGTGCCAAGGGCCTGTCGTACGAACGACAGGACGATGACGATGCGCGCGAACGACGTGACGGAGATGAGCAGCGCGCTCGCAAAGGACATCGCCGTGAAGAGCAGGAACAGCTTGACCGCGGCGGACCCACCGCCGTTGACGGTCAGCTGCATGCCCGGCTCCACCGCGGCGAAGAGCGGGTTCACGGGGTCACCTGCCCGCGGAGGCCCGCCTGCAACTTGCGGCGCAGCAACTCGTCCTCGGCGCTCTCCTCCAGCACCTGCTCAAAAGAGGGCTGGGGGGCGGCGGGCTGCGGCGTGCCGCGGATGCGCTCCCACATGGACAGCCAGGGCATCCGCTCCTGGTGGACGCGGGGGGGCTGGGCGGCCGGCCGGGGCCGGAAGGGGAGCACCGCCGCCAGCATCCCTGCGGCGTCCAGCGGACCCCCTGCGGCGGCCGGGGCCGTCTCCGGGCAGGAGGCAGGGACGGTGGCGTGGGCGGGCACGGCCGCGGTGGGGCCAGACTTGAGCAGCGCGAGGCCGGACTCGGAGCTGCCGAGCAGCATCCACTCGCCGTGGACCTCCGCCAGCACCAACTGCCGGCGGGGACCCAGGGAGGTGGTTTCAAGGACGCGCAGCGCGCGGCCCCGGGCGGGGGCCGTGCGGCGCTTGAGGAACAGGGCGGTGGCGCCCAGGAGGGCCAGGACCGCCAGCGGGGCGGCCAGCGAGGGGCCCGCGTCCGGCAAGCCGCCGAGCGAGGACGGGGCGCCCTTGGCTGTCACGGCCACGGTGGCGGCCGGGGCTGGGGAGGCCGGGAAGGACGACGGCTGCGGGGCGAAGGTGGGCTTGTCCAGGAGGAAGTCCGAGGTCATGGGGGTGGGCTCCGGGAGGGGGCTAACGCAGGCGGGCAATGCGCTCGGCGCGGCTGACGATGTCGGTGATGCGGATGCCGAACTTGTCGTTGACGACCACCGCCTCGCCCCGGGCGATGAGGCGGTCATTGACGAGGATGTCGAGCGGCTCGCCGGCCAGCTTGTCCAGCTCGATGACGGAGCCCGGGGAC
>VGRA01000634.1 GCA_016875515.1 Deltaproteobacteria bacterium
CCGGTCACCACGGGGCTGGAGGGGCTGTTCGAGGTGCGCGGCGTGCGCCCCGGGGCGACGCACCGGGTGGACGTGCAGCACCCGCAGTACGAGCAGGTGGAGCGGGTGACGGCGCAGGCGGGCGGCGCGCCGGTGAAGGTGATGCTCCGGGCGCGGACGCTGTTCCGGGGCCGGGTGGTGGGGGAGGACGGCGCGCCCGTCGGGCGGTTCCGCGTGGACGAGGAGGAGGTGCAGTCCCCGGACGGCCGGTTCGAGCTCCCGCTCCGGGAAAGTGCGGGCGCGGTGGTGTTCAGCGTCCAGGCGCGCGGGTACGAGCCGCGCGCGCTGGAGCGGCCAGCGGCACCACCGGACCTCGGGGACGTGGTGCTTTCGGCCGCGCCCCGGGTGTCCGGGGTGGTCCGGGACGCCTCCGGGCAGCCGGTGCCCCAGGCGCTGGTCACCTGCGCCGGCTGTGACGAGTCCGGCTCCAGTGGGCCGGACGGGCGCTTCCGCTACGCGGTGCCTTTTCTCCGCGGCGGCATGGAGTTTGTGGCGCGGCGCGGCAACCTGGAGGGGCGCGCGGCGCTGGCGGAGGGGCAGGCCGAGGTGGAGATCACCGTGCGGGGCGGGACGCGGTTGACGGGCTCCGCGTGGAGTGCGGAAGGGGCGCCCTTGGAGGGCGTAGAGGTGACGGTGATGGATCCCGAGCGGGGGTTCGGCAGCCCCTTCGTGACGGGCCCCGGTGGCCGTTACCAGACGGAACTACCGGCGGGGACTTACCGGTTCCTGGCGGGCGGGCCTCCCGGGGGCATGTCCGGGCGCGTGATGGAGGTGCACGCGGTGTCCGGCACCGAGCAGGCGCTGGAGCTTGGGGGCGCCCCGGGCACGGTGCCGTTGCTCGTGCGCCTTTCACCTGCGCCGGGTCACTGCCTCTGGGTGGTCCCCGGAGAGCCCCCATCCATTGACAACCCGCCCGAGTCGCTGGGGCGGCTGGGTGGGGTGCGGATGGTGTACGAGCCGCCGGCGCTCGCGCGCGTGCCGGGGCTGCGGCCCGGGCGCTACACGGTGGTCTACGGCCCCTTCCACGTGGACGTTCCGGGCGGCCCGGCCGTGGTGCGCGTGGAGGTCCCCTCTGCCGAGCCCGTCCCGGTGGGGACGGTGCCGTAGGGCCCCGGACGCTCGCAGGGGGGGCGGCGGGCTGTTAGGCTTGGCCACCGCTCGGAGGTGTACGTGGACAGGTTCAAGAATTGGTGGGTGGCGGCTGCCGCCCTGGGGCTGGTGGTGGTGGGCATTGGCATGGTCCGGCTCGCGCCCGCCCCGCGTCCCAAGGTGCCGGCTGCGCCCCCGGTCCCCCCTGCGCCGGCAGCGCCCGCGCCGCGCACCAACGACTTCGCCCCCGTCAACGTGCAGGCGCCGGATGACGGGGTGCAGGTGGTGGGGCAGGTGCTGGACGCCGCCGGCAAGCCGGTAGGAAAGGCGCAGGTGGCGCTGGCGTCCACGCAGCAGGTGACCCTGGCGAACGCGGAGTGCACCGAGGACGGCCGGCCGCTCTTGGGGTGTGACAGCCCGCAGTTGGTCCAGGCGGTGGCGGGCCATCTCCGGGACGGGAAGGGCGTGGTGGTGGCGGCGGCCACCACGGTGGCAGACGCGCAGGGGCGCTTCCGCTTCGAGCGGCTGGCGGGCCCCTCGTTCTCCGTCTGGGCCACCGCCGAGGGCCACGGCGCGGCCGTGCGCGAGCGGGTGCTGCCGGGGGAGGCGGTGCAGGTGGTGCTGCCCCAGCCGCGCACGGTGCGCGGCAGCGTGGCGGGCGAGGACGGCAAGCCGGTGGCCGGCGCGAAGGTGACGGTGTTCTCGCGGCGGTTGCCCATCCCGGCTGCGGCCACCACCAACGCGGAGGGGGCCTTCTCCGTGGCGGGGCTGGGCGAGGGGCCGTTCTACGCGTTCGCCGAGGCGGAGGGCCGGCTCGCCGCGGCGGTGCCGTTCGTGGAGGCGGGCGAGTCCGTGCGCCTGCGGCTTCCGTCGCCGCGGACGCTGGAGATCACCACCCGCGCGGACGGGCAGCCGGTGGCCGCGAGCGTGCGGGTGCAGTCAGACCACGTCTCGCGCGAGGTGCCCGCGGACGGAAGCGGCATGGCGCGCATTACCGGGCTGCCCCCCGGCGAGGTGACGGTGGTGGCCTTCGCAGGGGAGCGGGCCTCGCTGCCGCAGCGCGTGGACCTGGCCGCGGCGGGCGCCGTGCCGCTGGCGCTGGACCTGGTCCCCGCCGGTAGCCTGAAGGTGACGGTGACGGGGGACTTCGGGCAGGCGGTGCTGGATTCGCACGTGGTGCTCTCGCGGCCGTGGGGGGCGCCCCTGCTGGAGAAGCACAGCCGGATGGGGGAGCCGCTCGCGCTCGGGCCGGTGGCGCGCGGGGACTACGTGCTGAGGGTGTCCGCGCGGGA
>VGRA01000635.1 GCA_016875515.1 Deltaproteobacteria bacterium
GTGGCCCCCCGCCGCAGCGCCGCTGCTTCCGCCGCCCGCGCGGAGGAGCGGATCCTCAGCCAGCGGGAGACGTCCACGAGCGGCACCTCCAGCCGGAGCGCCGCCTCCAGCTGGTTCTCCGGCACGATGACGATGCGCCTTCCCTCCGTTCCCGGCGCCCCCGGCTGGTCCAGCTCTGCCGGGTACTGGTTCCGCGTCCACCCCGCGGAGGCGGTGACGGACGGCAGCAGCGCAGACCACGCCTGCGCGGACTCGGCGTCTGCCCGCGCCACCGCCGCCGCCGCGGCCCGGGCGTCCAAGTTCTGCGCGCGCGCGCTCCCCAGGAAGGCCCCGAGCGGCTGGGCACCCGCGGGCACGGAGAGGAGCAACAGGAGGAGGGTGGAATTCCGCATATCAGGTGAGCCGGGAAATAACGGGAGTAGGTGTCTTCGCAGCGAATTGCGCAGTACACACGTGCCGTTTAATGCAACGGCCACCATGGCCAGGACGCGCGGCGCACGAAACCTCGACTACGCGGAACAGCGGCTGCTGCTCGCCCGGAAGGTGCGGGACGGGGTGATGACCGGACCGGGGCCGAAGAGCTCCCTGCGGGAGATGGCGGCAGCTGCGGGGACCTCCGTGACGCGGCTGCGCCACTACTTCGGGGACCGGGCCGGGGTGCTGCAGGCGGTGATGGAGTCCGCGCGGGTGGACTTCTCGCCCTACCTGGTGCGGGCCACCGTCATCGTCCCGGGGGACGTGCGCGCCTCGCTGAAGCAGTACTTCTCCGGGTTCCAGGTGGCGTGGTTCAAGTTCGGCGTGGGGCGGTTCGAGGCGTTCGCGCTCGCCGCCGGGCTGACCGAGGCGAGGCTGGGCCCCTCCTACGTGGAGCAGCAGCTGGAGCCGCTGCTGCAGACCCTGGAGCACCTCCTCCAGCGCCACGTGGAGCGCGGTAACCTGGAGCCGCTGGACACCCGGGCCGCGGCGCTGCAGCTGCTGGCACCCGTGGTGCTGGGGCTGTTCCACCAGGACTCGCTCGGGGGCAGCCGCTGCCGGCCGCTGGACCTGCCGGCCTTCACCGAGGGGCACGTGGAGATGTTCCTGCGCGCCTACCCACCCACCCGGCGGCGGCGTGCGAAGGAGAAGGCGAAGGCGTAGGCGCTGGGCACGGCCGGCACTGCACGCCCTCCGGGTGGAGTCGGTCAGGGGCCCTGCGACCCCTGTCACCCTCCGCGCCTGCACCCGTTCCTTGCTGGCGCGCAGGATGGGTGCGATACGGTGCGCCATGGACACTCCGCCTCCCGTCGCCCGGTTGTTGTTGCTGTCGGCCCTCTCCTTCGGCCTGGCCTTCAGCGGGTGCGCCGCAGCGCTGCGACTGGCGGGGCTGGCGGATCCCCGCGAGGACTACCTCGAGTCCGAACTTCCGCGGGTCCATTCCGTTTGCAGTGAAGGATTCACGGCTGCGTCGACCTACCGGGCTGCCCCCCCCGAGCTGCGTTCCGTCATGGGCACGGGGCTGAAGGCCGCGGCAGACGCGCTCCGGTCATGCCGCAGCGAGATTGAGCGCCTTGCCTCTGCGTCGCTTTCGGACAGTGGCGGCAACAAGACCGCCGTGGTTCCGGACCCCGGGGCGGTGACGCTGGAAATCGAAGGGACCCGGCTGGGCCTTCCAGCGGCATACCGGCGCGCGTTTCAGCTGGAAGGCGAACTGCGTGCCCTGCCCCTGGACGTGTGCCCGGAGCGCCGCGGGAACATCGCCCAGAAGGGCTTCGCTGGCTCGTGGGAGCCACTCAAGGTGTCGCTCACGGACTGGCGCGGGGCGGACTGCTCGGACTCGCCGCTGGCTTCCTACGTCACCTCCGCGCTCCCTGCGGACACGGTGACGTTGCTGCAGGGAGAGTGCCCCGGCGCGCGCATCAACGTTCCGGACTTCGAGCTCGAGGGACTGGGCCCACAGCTGGCCCGGAGGTGGACCACCGTCTCGTGCCAGCAGCCCAGGCGCCGCGCGGACGGGACCTCCGCGCTGGAGGCGCCGGACGCCGGCGGCTGCGAGACGTGCCGAACGTGGGTAGCGACCCCGTAGCCGCCTCGCTTCAATCCGCGAGCGTCCCCGGGGAACGGACCTGGCAGCCGCGGCGCCGCGTCCGAAGGGCGTGCAAGGAGAGGAGGACCGGCAGCCACGGGGCGGCGGGCACGGCCGCGCAGCCGCCCGGGGCGGGCGCGGAGGGCACGGTCCCCGCATCCGCCTCCACCGCGCTGCCGTCATCCCCTGGAATGACGGGCAGGCCGCCGTCGTGGAAGCCGAAGTCGGGCTCGCCGGCGTCCGCTTCAGGCGCGCCACCGTCCACCGGGACCGCCTCGCCCCCGTCCTGCGCCCCGGGGCACGGCTGTGGCGCGGGGTTGGCAATGAGCGGGCAGTCCTCGTCCTCGTCGAAGCGG
>VGRA01000636.1 GCA_016875515.1 Deltaproteobacteria bacterium
GCAGGGTGCTGCTCCAGGAGGCGGCGCGAGTCGCTCCCTCCCGCGGGGAGGACGACGAAGAGGCCGAGGAGCTCGCCGACACGCCGCCCCCCACGCCCCGCGCCATGGCCCATCCTCCTCGCGCGATGGCCGGTCCCCCGCGGGCGGTCCCTGCGCCGCAGCGGACAGGTCCACTGGGCCTCCTGGTCAAGCTGTTCAAGTACTGGGTGATGGCGGTCCGTGCCCTGTTCGTGGCGGGCCTGCTCTTCGGTGTCGTCGTCAGCGCCACGCGTGGCGGATCCTCCAGCGGGTCCAGCAGCTCCGGGCTGCCCGAGCGGAACCCCGGCGAGGAGCTGTCCCAGTATTGCGACCGCACCTACCGCCCCACCTTCCAGCTCTGCTGCGACAAGGTGGGGGGATCCTTCGGAGGCAGCGGCTGCAGCTACGGGATGGAGCAGGAGGCGTTCTTCGCCTGCGTCCATCGGGAGCAGGACGCGGTGGGGTGCAAGGGGCACGAGCCCTCGCGGGGTGGGGGTGGCGCATCCGGCGGTTCTTCCTCGCGCAGGTACGGCAGCGCCGAGAGTTGCTACGAGGACGGGTACCTGCTGCAGGGAGACGCCTCGTTAAGAGGCCTGCAGGGTTACCAAGCTTGCGCACGGTGCGGCGGCTCGTTCATCAGCGACGGTGTGTTCGGCAAGTGCTTCTGGGCAGCCGCTAGTCCCCCGGCGCGGCCACCAGGTCGAAGTCGGGAATCCGCTCCCGCATGAATGCCTTCATGCGCGCAATGAGCGCCGCCTCTATCTGCCGGGCCCGCTCGCGGCTGACGCCATAGTGGCCGCCAATCTCCTGCAGCGTCATGGGTTCATCCGACATGAGCCGCTTCTCGAAGATGTAGAGCTCCTTGTCCTTGAGCCCCTTGGCGAACTCGCCAATGTGCCGCCGGAAGATGTCCTTGAGCTGGTCGGCCGCCATGGCCTCGTCCGCGGGGACCAGGTGCTGGGCGGCAATCCGCTCGCCGCGCGTCCCCTTCCCCTCGTCCCCCACCGGCAGGTCCAGTGACAGCTCGTCATTGGACAGCCGCTGGTCCATCTCCACCACGTCCTGCTCGGTGACGCTCAGCCGCTCGGCGAGCAGCTTGGGCGTGACTTCAAACCCCTGCTGCACCAGCCGCTCCTGCTCCTGGCGCAGCTTGAAGAAGAGCTTCCGCTGGGCCTCGGTGGTGCCCAGCTTCACCATCTTCCAGTTGTCCATGATGTAGCGGAGGATGTACGCGCGGATCCACCACGCGGCGTAGCTGGACAGCTTCACGCCGCGGTCCGGGTCGTACTTCCGCACCGCCTGCATCAGGCCAATGTTCCCCTCTTGGATGAGATCCAGGAGCGAGATGGGGTTGCGGTGGTACTCGCCCGCCAGCTTCACCACCAGCCGGAGGTTGGCCGCCACCAGCCGGTAGGCCGCCTTCACGTCCCCCGTGTCCCGGTACCGGACCGCCAGCGCGTGCTCCTCCTCGCGGGTGAGCAGCGCGTGCTGGCCAATCTCGTTCAGGTACCGCTGCAGCGGGTCGGTGGCGCCGAGCGCCCGCTCGGAGCCGCGGGCGAGCGCCCGGGGAGGCGCCGCCTCCTCCTCTGCCTCCAGCCCGGTCAGCTCCGCGACCGACGGCTCCTCCGGCTCGGCGGCCTCCCCCGGGTCCGCCTGGGACTCGTCGGACACGACCTCGGCGTCCAGAACCACCTCCTCCTTCGGCGCGGGCTTGCCGGCTGCCTTGGGCTTCTTTGCCTTGCTGGCCATGGTGCCACCCGGCTTCCTATCCCCGCAGGGCAGTTGTTGCCACGGGATCTCCCGAGGGATAGACCCCCACCACACATGACCGAAAGCCAGACCGACACCCCCGCCGCCTTCGCGGCCACCACCCGTCCCCAGGAGTACGTGGCGGACGTGAGCTTCGAGGCCCTCGGCCTCCACCCCGACGTCCTCCGCGCGCTCGCCGAGCGGAACTACACCCACCCCACCCCCGTGCAGGCCCGCGCCTTCGGCCCCGCCATGGCCGGCAAGGATCTCATCGTCCGCAGCAAGACCGGCACCGGGAAGACCGCCGCCTTCGGCCTGCCGCTGCTCCACAAGCTGGACCCCGCCGGCAAGGACGTGAAGGCCCTCATCCTCTGCCCCACCCGCGAGCTGGCGCTCCAGGTCACCGCGGAGCTGTCGGACCTGGGCAAGCACCGCGGCACCAAGGTGGCCACCATCTACGGCGGCGCCTCCATGAAGCAGCAGGAGGACGCGCTGGCCGCGGGCGTCCACGTCGTGGTCGGCACGCCGGGCCGCGTGATGGACTTCATCCGCCGCGGCGTCCTCAAGCTGGGGGCCTGCTCGCACGCCGTGCTGGACGAGGCGGACGAGATGCTCAACCAGGGCTTCTACGAGGACGTGA
>VGRA01000637.1 GCA_016875515.1 Deltaproteobacteria bacterium
TCGGGGCTGCTGCCGGCCAGTGTGTCGGCTGCGCGCTCCGGCGGCGGGATCCGTCCGGGGCCAGCGTGGACACCGCGGCACTCGCCTCGGACCGGTACGGCGTGGCGTGGGCGTCCTTCCCGTCATCGGGCGGTGCGCCGGCAGGGACTTGGCAGCTGGTGCTGAAATCCCACGGCGTGCCGGTGGCGTCCACCGCCTATCCCGTGGAGCAGGCGGCCACGGTCCGGATGAACGTCCCCGCGGAGGCCCAGCCCGGGGAGGCGCTGCTGCTGGACGCACGCCTGGGCTGGCTGGCCACCGCGGCACTGCTGGAGGAGAGCACCGTCCAGCTCGAGGTGAAGGATCCCTCCCTCGCGCCGGTCGGGGCCTTCACCTCCCCCGTCCTGCGCCTGCCCGCGGGCATGCGCAGGGTGAACTGGGGCGCGCGACCGGGCTTCGCCTTCCCGGTGTTCGGCCGCCACACGGCACAGGCCCGCTGACTGACGGCCTGCGGCGGGGAGTTCGGCGGGGGATCTCCGCACCTTCGCGGTGCCACCCTGGCCCCCCAAGCCCGAGACGCCCCGCAGCGGAGACCTCGTGGCCACCTCACGCCCGGTGCTGGCGGGCCAAGCGCTCCCCGAGGCCACGGTGACGCTGTTCGTGGACGGCATCGCCGTGGGGACGTCCACGGGCGCCGCCTTCTCCCTGGTTGCGCCGGCGCTCACCGAAGGCGCCCACCGCTGGACCGCCACGCAGGCGAACAATGGCGCCACCTCTTCCCGCGCCACGGAGGAGGCATTCACCGTGGGCACCGTCGCGCCCACCTCACGCACCCACGCCCCTTCGCCGGGCACCGTGTTCCGCGCCTCTCCCATGACGCTGAGCGGCACCGCGTCCGATGCCACCTCCGGCGTGGCGCGCGCGGAACTCAGCGGCCAGGGAAGCGCCTGGCAGGTGGCGCAGGGGACCACCGCGTGGCGCTGGAACTTCTCGCCGCCCTCGGAGGGCACGTGGCGGATCGCCGTGCGCGCCGTGGACCTGGCTGGAGATGTCGAAGGTGCGGGCCCGTCCGCGACGTTTGCCATTGACGCGATCTCCCCGGAGACCACCTGGACTGACACGCCCCCGGCGAACACCCCCAGCGCCTCGGCGAGCTTCGCCTTCACGGCCAACGAGTCCGGCGTTGGGTTCGAATGCAGCATGGATGGCACCACCTTCCTGCCCTGCACCTTTCCGTGGGGCGTGTACGGACTGTCCGGCGGTGCACACGTGGCGGAGGTCCGTTCCCGGGATGCGGCGGGGAACGTGGATTCCACGCCTGCCCGCCATGCCTGGCGCGTGGACACCGAGGCCCCGGCGGCCCACTGGACGTCCACGCCTCCTGCGTTGATCTCCTCGCCCAGCGCGACCTTCGGCTTCGGCTCGCCGGATCCCGAGGCGCTCTTCAAGTGTTCGCTGGACGGCGCAGCCTGCCTGCCGTGCAGTTCTCCCCGCGTGCTGGGGGCGCTCCATGTGGACCCCACCCCGGCAAGGGTGGAGTGGCGGGTGGACACGCAGGCCCCCACGGTGACGATCCAGTCCCTGCCGGCGCTCACGGCTTCCCCCACCGCCGAGTTCGGCTTCACCGCTTCCGAGCCCGCCACGTTTGCCTGCGCGCTGGACGGCGGTCCAGCGTTCACCTGCAGCCCACCGGTGCGGCTGGGCGGGCTCTCCCACGGCCCCCACGCACTGTCCGTCCGGGGCGTGGACGCGGCGGGCAACGGGGGGCCTGCGGCGCCGCTGTTGTGGACGGTGGACCTGCAGCCGCCCGAGCTGACGATCACCACGGCGTCCCCGGCGTTCTCCGCGTCCCCCACGGCCATGGTGTCCTTCACGGTCAACGAACCCGCGGAGTCCGGGTGCAGCCTGGACGGGCGACCCTTTGCCCCCTGCACGTCCCCCTCGACGTGGACCGGCCTGTTGGAGGGAGCGCACGTGGCAGAGCTGCGCGCCGGGGACGCCGCCGGCAACACCGGGCCGCCGACGCGCGTCACCTGGACGCAGGACACCGTGCTGCCCACCGTGACGGTGATCACCGCCCCGCCCCCGCTCTCCCCGAGCACACGCGCAGCGGTGGCCTTCCAGACCAGCGAACCGGCAACGCACACCTGCAGCTTGGACGGTGCGCCGGCCGCTCCCTGCACGAACCCCCCGCTGATGGAGGGCCTCGCCCCGGGCGCGCACCTGCTCCTCGCCTCGGCCGTGGACCTCGCAGGCAACGCCGGGCTCCCCGCGGTGGTGCGCTGGACCGCGGACGCCACCGCGCCCGCGGCACCGGAGCTGCTGCCGGTGTCCTCCACGGTCAACATGCCGCCCATCGAGCGCTCGGCGGAGCCGGGGACGCGCGTGACGGTGTTCGTGGACGGCCAGCCCGTGGGTGAGGT
>VGRA01000638.1 GCA_016875515.1 Deltaproteobacteria bacterium
CCGCGCCAGGCGGGCCCCAGCAAGGAGCGGAGGACGGCGAGGTTGCCGCTGGCGGAGGCCTCCTTCAGCAGGGGCCCCGCGTTGAGGAGGTTCTGGATGGAGTCGTTCAGGCGCATGACGAGTGGCAATCCTGCCACGTCTTGACCTGAACATGTATTCAGCCCTTCAATCCCGGACCCCATGCGCGCGCTGCCCGTCTCCAACCCGCCCAACCCGTGGTCCTCCACGGACGTGCAGTACCTGGAGGAGATCCCCGCGACGCCGCTGCACGTCTACGAGGACGCCTCGGAGACCATCCTCTCCCACAACGACAGCCCGGACGTGGGCTTCCGCTGGACGGTCAACCCGTACCGGGGCTGCGTCCACGGCTGCGCCTACTGCTACGCGCGCCCCTCGCACGAGTACCTCTCCTTCGGGGCGGGCACGGACTTCGACCGGCGCATCGTTGTGAAGCCGCACGCGGCGGAGCTCTTGCGCAAGGCGTTCAAGCGCCCCTCCTGGCGGGGGGAGATGCTGGTCTTCTCCGGGGTGACGGACTGCTACCAGCCGCTGGAGGCCAGCTACCGCCTGACCCGCGGGCTGCTGGAGGTCTGCGCGGAGTACCGCCAGCCGCTGCACGTCATCACCAAGGCGCCGCTGGTGGAGCGGGACCTGGACCTGCTGGTGAAGTTGAACGAGGTTGCGCGCGCGGGGGTGACGGTCTCCATCCCCTTCTGGGACGCCCAGGTGGCCCGCGCGGTGGAGCCGCTCGTGGCCACCCCCCGGCGGCGGGTGGAGACCCTCCGGCGGCTCGCCGAGGCCGGGGTGCCGGTGGGGGTCAACGTGGCCCCGCTCATCCCCGGGTTGGGGGACGAGGACATGGCGCGGGTGCTGGAGGCCGCCGCCGAGGCAGGGGCCCGCAGCGCCGGCTGGGTGATGCTGCGGCTGCCCGGGCCGGTGAAGCAGGTGTTCGAGGAGCGGCTGCGGGCCAGCCTTCCGCTGCGCGCGGACCGGGTGCTGCACCGCGTGCGGGAGACGCGCGGCGGGGAGCTCTACGATGCCCGCTTCGGCGTCCGGGGCACCGGAGAGGGGCCGTACGCAGAAGCCATGGCGCGGCTGTTCGAGTCCACCTGCCGCCGCCTGGGGCTGCGGCTGCACCACGCGGGGCAGGCCTCCGAGGGCACCACCTTCCAGCGCCCGCCCCGCGTGGCCCCGCAGCTGTCGCTCTTCTGAGGCGCTACCAGACCTCGCAGCGGTCCGCGGCGGGGCGCACCATCTTGTCCCCCTCGCGGCAGTTGAAGGCCTCGCGGAAGGCGGAGAGGTTGGAGAGCGCGCCGTTCACGCGCCAGTACGGCGGGGAGTGGGTGTCGGTGGTGACGCGCAGGCGCGCCATCTCGGGCCGGTACATGGAGCACCAGGACTGGGCGTAGCCGAGGAAGAACTGCTGGTTCGCGTTGTAGCGGCCGGCGGCCACCGCCTCGGGGTGATCGGCCGCCCACGCCCGCATGGCGGCGTGGGCGAGCTTGAGCCCGCCCAGGTCTGCCACGTTCTCGCCCAGCGTGAGCGCGCCGTTGATCTTCAAGTCGTCAATGGCCACGTAGCCGTCGTACTGGGACTTCACGCACGCGGCCCGCTCCAGGAACGCCTTACCCGACGGCTCGCTCCACCAGTCGCGCAGGTTGCCGTCCCCGTCGAACTGCCGGCCCTTGTCGTCGAAGCCGTGGGTGATCTCGTGCCCCACCACCATGCCAATGGCGCCGAAGTTCACCGCCGTGCTGGCGCCCTTGTCGAAGAAGGGGGGCTGCAGGATGCCCGCGGGGAAGACGATCTCGTTCTGGGACGCGTTGTAGTACGCGTTCACGGTGGGCGGCGTCATGTGCCACTCGGTGCGGTCCACCGGCTTGCCGATCTTGGCGAGGTCCTGTGCCACCTCGAAGGAGGCCGCGGCCAGCGTGTTCTTGAGGAAGGAAGCCCGGGCGACCTTCAGACCGTCGTAGCTCCGCCACTTGTCCGGGTAGCCAATCTTGTTGGCGATCTTGTGCAGCTTCTCCGCCGCGGCCTTCTTCGTGTCGGCGTCCATCCAGGGCAGCTTCTCCAGGTTGTTCTCGAACGCAGCCTCCACCGCGCGCACCATCTCCTGCGTGGTCTTCTTCCCGTCCTCGCCGAAGGTCTTCTCCACGTAGGCCACGGCGAGGGCCTCGCCGAGCTGCTGGTCGGCGGCGCGCACGCACTTCTTCCAGCGGGGCAGCTCCGCCTTCGCACCGGTCAGCACCTGGGCCAGCGTGAAGTACTCGCCCCGGTATTGCTTCGGCAGCGCCTCGAACACGCCGTCCACCACCTTCAGCGCGAGGTAGTCGTTCCAATGCGCCGGGGTGATGGCGGGGTCCTTCACCAGCGCCTCCAGCTCCTTGGCAAA
>VGRA01000639.1 GCA_016875515.1 Deltaproteobacteria bacterium
GCCGCCCCGCCTCCGCGCAGCGCACCTGCGAAGAGAGCGCGTCCACCGCCCCCAGCAGCAGGTCCACCACCTCGCCCCCCAGGCGGGAGGGCTGGGCCCGCAGCGCGTCCAGCAGGTCCTCCGCGCCGTGGGCCAGCTGCGTGGCCGGCTCGTACCCCATGGACGCCGCCATGCCCTTGAGCGAGTGGGCGTGGCGGAACAGGCCGTCCACCGCGGCCGGCAGCTGCTCGGGCGGTGCCTTCTCCAGCCCCACCAGCGCCTGGCCCAACCGCTCCAGGTGCTCGGTGGCCTCGGAGACGAACAGCCCGAGGTAGCGGGACATGTCCTGGGACATGCGCGGGCCTCTCCTCAGGCCTCCCCGAGGACCTTCCGCACCACGGCCAGCACCTCGTCCTGCTTGAACGGCTTGATGATGAAGTCCGCCGCGCCCGCCTCGATGGCCTCCATCACCAGGTTCTCCTGCCCCAGCGCCGAGCACATGACGATGACCGCCCCCGGGTCCGCCTTGACGATGTCCCGCGTGGCCTCGATGCCGCTCTTGTACGGCATGACGATGTCCATGGTGACCAGGTCCGGCTTCAGCTGCTTGTAGCGGTCTACCGCCTCGATGCCGTGCTGGGCCTCGCCCACCACCTCGAAGCCCGCCGCCACGAAGACGTCCTTCAGCGTGTTCCGCATGAAGATGGCGTCATCCACCACCAGCACCCGCTTGCCCATCCGTGCTCCCCTTGGTTCCGACGGCTGTTCCGGCGAAAGCGTCGCAGTCTACACCCGCCTCGCGGCCGCGTCGAAGAGTGCCGCCAGCGCGGCGTCGAGCGCGTCCGCGTCCAGGACGGTGACCGGCTGGCCGCCCGTCTGGCCCAGCCCCCGGCAGCAGGCCCGGGGGTGGCCCGGCAGCGGCGCCACAGTCTCCAACGCCTCGATTCCCTGCACCGCCCCCACCAGCAGACCCAGGTCCCGCCGCCCCCGGTCCAGCAGCAGCACCCGCTCCGCCCCCGCGCCCCCGGTCCCCGGCGCATCCAGCAGCGCGTCCAGCCGGGCCACCAGCACCACCCGGCCGCGCAGGTTCATCACCCCGGCCACCGCCGGCGGCGCACGGGGCACCCGCGTCCACGAGGACGGGGGCAGCACCACCTCGCGCACCGCCTGGAGCGGCAGCGCGCACCGTTCCCCGCCCACGGTGAAGAGGACGTGGCGCACGGGGCCGGTCCCTCCCTCAGTGCCCCAGCCGGAAGCGGGACACCACGTCCTGCAGCTCCGCCGAGAGGTTCTGCAGTTCCTGCGCGGCGGCCGTCATCCGCGCCACCGCCGCGGTCTGCTCGTCCATCACCCGGGACGTGGCGTCCGTGGCCGCGGCGTTGGCCTCGGCCACCTGGCTGATTTGCCCAATGGCCCGCACCATGTCCTCGGAGCCGGCCAGCTGCTGCCGCGCGGACTCGGAGATGAGGGCCACCTTCTCCGCCCCCTTGCGCGCGGTGTCCGTCACCGCGCTCATGCTCTTGACGATGGAGGTGAGGTCCGCCCGCCCCTCGGCCAGCTCGTCAATGCCCTCGCGCATGGCGGTCACCACCGCCGCGGACTGGCCGGAGATGTCCCGGGCCAGCTTCGAAATCTGCTCGGCGCTCTTGCCGGCGTTCTCCGCCAGCTTTCGGACTTCGTCCGCCACCACCGCGAAGCCGCGCCCGTACTCCCCCGCCCGGGCCGCCTCGATGGTGGCGTTCAGCGCCAGCATGTTGGTCCGCTGCGCCACCTGGGTGATGGCGTCCACGATCTTCGAAATCTCCTGCGTCTTCTCCCCGAATGCGAAGACCTCCTTGCTCGCGGACTCGATGCGGCTGAACACCTTGTTCACCTTCATGCCCGCCAGCCCCGCCACCCGGCTGCCGTCCTCTGCCGCCGACGAGGTCTCCGCCGAGGCGCGCGCCGCGTCCTCCGCCGTCACCGCCGTCTTCTGGATGGAGCCGGCCATCTCCGTGATGACCGCACGGGCCTGGCCCACCAGCTCCCGCTGCCGCCCCGCGCCCGAAGCGATGTGGCCCATGGCCTCGCCCACCTGCTCGCTGGAGGCGTTCACCCCCTCCGCTGACGCGGTCAGCTCCCCGGCCTGGTCCGACACCGAGTGGGCCGTCCGCTGGATGTGCCCCACCAGGTCCCGCAGGTTCTCCTGCATGGTGGTGATGGCCTCGGACAGCTCGTCGATTTCGTCCCGGATGCTGCCCGGCTCGTCGTCCACCGGCTTGGAGAGGTCCCCGCGGGAAATCTCCAGCGCGGACCGGGACAGGTGCTTCACCCGCGTCACCCGCGCCAGCAGCGACGGCAGCACCAACCCCAGCACCAGGGTCAGGATGGCCGCGAGCAGCGCGCGCACCCACCACGGGAAGCCCCACGTGG
>VGRA01000640.1 GCA_016875515.1 Deltaproteobacteria bacterium
CTCTGCATCCGGCCTTCGTCACGTGCCGGCGGATGGCTTAAGGGTACCAACCGGGTGACGTCTCGGCAAAACCCCGGACGGGGGGGCCTTGACGCTGTGGGGCCGGTGGTTATTGTTCGCGCGCCGTCCGGTTGGCACTCGGCGGTCACGAGTGCCAACCGGGCTGGAAAACACGCACAACCACTCAAGAAAAGAGGAAAAAGACCATGAAGATTCGTCCCCTCCAGGATCGGCTCATCATCAAGCGCGTTGCAGAGGAGAACAAGACCAAGGGTGGCCTGTTCATCCCGGACAACGCCAAGGAGAAGCCGCTCGAGGGCCACGTGGTGGCCGTGGGCAATGGCAAGCTCCTCGAGGACGGCAAGCTCCGTCCGCTGGACATCAAGGCCGGTGACACGGTGCTGTTCAGCAAGTACGCCGGCACCGAGATCAAGCTGGACGGCGAGGACCACCTCATCCTGCGGGAAGAGGACGTGCTCGGCGTGCTCGAGAAGTAACCCCCTTTCCCCCTTACAGAAAAGAGACCAGGCACATGGCCAAGGACATTGTTTTTGACGTGCGCGCGCGCGAGGCCATCCTCCGCGGCGTCAACATCCTCGCGGACGCGGTGAAGGTGACGCTCGGGCCCAAGGGCCGCAACGTCGTCATCGAGAAGAGCTTCGGCTCCCCAACGATCACCAAGGACGGCGTGACCGTCGCCAAGGAGATCGAGCTGGAGAACAAGTTCGAGAACATGGGCGCCCAGATGGTGAAGGAGGTTGCTTCCAAGACCTCGGACGTGGCCGGTGACGGCACCACGACCGCCACGGTGCTGGCGCAGGCCATCTACCGCGAGGGGGCGAAGCTGGTGGCCGCGGGGCACAACCCCATGGACATCAAGCGCGGCATCGACAAGGCCGTGATCGCCATCACGGCGGAGCTGAAGAACCTGTCCAAGCCCACCAAGGACAAGAAGGAGATTGCGCAGGTCGGCACCATCTCCGCCAACGGCGACACCACGATCGGCAACATCATCGCGGACGCCATGGAGAAGGTGGGCAAGGAGGGCGTCATAACGGTGGAGGAGGCGCGCGGGCTGGAGACCACCCTGGAGGTGGTCGAGGGCATGCAGTTTGACCGCGGCTATCTCTCCCCGTACTTCGTGACGGACCCGGAGCGGATGGAGGTCGTCCTGAACGACCCGTTCATCCTCATCCACGAGAAGAAGATCTCCAACATGAAGGACCTGCTCCCGGTCCTCGAGCAGGTGGCGCGCTCCGGCAAGCCGCTGCTCATCATCGCGGAGGAAGTGGAGGGCGAGGCGCTGGCCACGCTGGTGCTGAACAAGATCCGCGGCACGCTGAACGTCTGCGCGGTGAAGGCCCCCGGCTTCGGTGACCGCCGCAAGGCCATGCTCGAGGACATTGCCGTGCTGACCGGCGGCCAGATGCTCTCCGAGGAGCTGGGCCTGAAGCTGGACGCGGTGACGCTCAACAGCCTCGGCCGCGCCAAGCGGATCACCGTGGACAAGGACAACACCACCATCGTGGACGGCGCCGGTGACACCAAGTCCATCGAGGGCCGCGTGCGCCAGCTGCGCGCCCAGGTGGAGGAGACCACCTCCGACTACGACCGCGAGAAGCTCCAGGAGCGGCTGGCCAAGCTCGTGGGCGGCGTGGCTGTCATCCAGGTGGGCGCTGCCACCGAGACCGAGATGAAGGAGAAGAAGGCCCGCGTGGAGGACGCGCTCAACGCCACCAAGGCGGCGGCGGACGAGGGCGTGGTGCCCGGCGGCGGCGTGGCACTCATCCGGTGCACCTCCGTGCTGGACAAGGGCACCTGGGCCGGCGAGGAGAAGTTCGGCGTGGACATCATCCGCCGCGCCATCGAGGAGCCGCTCCGGCAGATCGTCGCCAACGGCGGCCTCGAGGCCTCCGTGGTGGTGAACAAGGTGAAGGAGGGCAAGGGTGCGTTCGGCTTCAACGCGGCCACCGGCGCCTACGAGGACCTGCTCGCCGCCGGCGTCATTGATCCGGCCAAGGTCTCCCGCACCGCGCTGCAGAACGCGGCATCCGTTGCGTCCCTCATGCTGACCACCGAGGCCATGGTGGCCGAGCGCCCGAAGGATGACGACAAGGCGGCCCCCGGCGCCGGGATGGGCGGGATGGGCGGCATGGGCGGGATGGGGATGTAATCCCCTTCCTCCCACGAGGATGAACGCGGCCCCGGGGCAACCCGGGGCCGTTTTCTTTTGTGCGCACCGTGGAGCGCATGGACACCGTGAAACAGGCAAGCACGCAGGTCACTCTTACGACCTGGTCAACACGCTCCACCACGCGCTCTAGGCCTGTCGCGCATGGAGCGCCTTTGCCGAGGACGCGCGGCAGGTGGGGGACGACAGCAGGCTGG
>VGRA01000641.1 GCA_016875515.1 Deltaproteobacteria bacterium
CCGAGCGTGCGGCGACCTGGCTCCAGCACGGACCACCGTCGACGAAGGCCCTTCCGCCCCTCGCCGAGGCTCGTGGACGGTGCGGCCCCCGCTTCTCGAGCTCGAAGGCGAGGCCCCGACCCGCGTCGCCTTGATCTCGGGACGCAGCGAGGCTCACCGCCGGCCGCTTCGCTCCCGCGAAGGCCCGCAGCGTCTCCTGGCGCGCGGCGCGAAAACACGCCGAGGCCCGCTCACCGAAACGTGAACGACAGCTGCCCCGGCGGCCCTCGCGGTGACGCGCGCGCCTCGTGTTCGCTCTCCGGCTCGCCTCGCCTCCGTCGCTCCTCTCGCGCGATGCGGCGCGTCGCCTCTGGCTCCGTCGCGATCTCCACGAGGCGCAAGCGGCCCGCACAATGCACGCACACGAGCACCTCCGCCGCGAAGACCCGCTTCAGCAGCCACGCCCACGGGTGCCGCGTCGCGCGCGCTTCGTCCCCGCCCTCCGCGACGCCTTCACCCCCTCGCGCCTCGCCGAAGAGCTCGACTTGCTCGTGCGCCCGCGGGTTCGTCGGCCCGCTCGTCGCCGCCTCTCGCCCGGCCTCGCTCGCGCGCGGCACCACCTCCGCCCGCAGCTTCGCGTTCGGCGCGAGCACCCCCGCGTACCGCGTCAGATGGAGCGGGTGTCAGTGTTCGAGATCGTGGATCTCGTCCTCGATCATCTTCTTGTCGTCTGCCCCCGGGCGGGCCTCCAGATAGCGGCGGAAGGCGTCTGCCGCCGCCTTCTTCTGGCCGAGCGCCTTCTGGGCGTAGCCCAGCTGCTGGTAGGTCTCTGCCGCCTTGGGGTCCGTCTCCGCTGCCCGCTGGTACCACTCCACCGCCTGTTTGGGCTTGCCCAGGTTGGTGTAGCTCTGGCCCACCTTGAAGGCGCCTCCGGGCAGCTTCGGCTCGGCGGCGAGCGCGGTCTCGAACGCGCCAATGGCGTCCATCCAGCGCGAGCTGCGGAAGTGGCACTCGGCGATCCGGCCGAGAACGCCGGGCCGCTCCGGCTCCGTATTCAGGATCTCCCGGAAGTGCTCGAGCGCCTTGTCGTTCTCTCCGCGCTCGAGGAAGGCCTCGCCCAGGGACTCCAGGGCGGCGGGGGTGCCAGGGGCAATCTTCAGGGCATGCTGCCACTCGCCAATGGCCTCGGTCAGCTTGGCGGCGTCCCGCAGGATGCGGCCCATCTCCAGCCGGAACTCCAGCCGCTGCGGGGCGCGGTCCAGCGCGTTCTTCATGGCGTCAATGGCCTGCGTGTGCTCGGCCCGGAGGTTCTTCACCTTGGCGAGGAAGAAGTGGGTGTCCGGGTCCGAGGGGTCCGCGTTGATGGAGCCGGTGAGAATGCCCTCGGCCCCGGCGTAGTCCTTCTTCTCTATCTTCACCGCGCCAATGCGCTGGCTGATCTTCGCGTTCCTGGGGTCCTGCGCCTTGGCCTGCTCGTACTCGGCGAGCGCGCCGTCCAGGTTCTTCTGCTTGCGGAGGATGTCCCCGCGGACGAACCGCGCCCCGCGCAGGCTGGCCTCGCGCTCCAGTCCGGCGTCCACCTGCTTGAGGGCGTCGTCGTACTTGCCCTCCTCCAGGGAGACGCGCGCCAGCCCGAGGAAGCTCTCCGGAAGGTTGGGATCCAGCTCAATCGCCTTATCGAAGCTGGCCCGGGCCTGGTCCAGGACGTTCTCCGTGAGCAGCAACTCCCCCATGCCTGCGTGGGCGTCCGACTCACCGGGGGCCTTCTGCACGGCCACCTCCATGGCCGGGCGGGCCTCCTTGGCGCGGCGGAAGTGCAGGTAGAAGCGGCCCAGGTAGAGGTTGGCCTCCCAAGGGCCGTTCTCCGCGGCAATGGCCTTCTTGTAGTCCGCCTCGGCCTGGATGGCGTTGTCGAGCGCGTCGTTGACGCGGCCGGAGAGGTAGGCCATCCGCGGGTTGTTGGGGAAGCGGCCCTGGGCCGTCTTGAGCGTCTGGGTGGCGCCGCCGAAGTCCCCCTTGCCAATGAGGGCCAGCAGGTAGTTCTCCACCGTCTCCAGGTTGCCCGCGTCCTGCTCCGAGGCAGACCTCAGCAGCGTGACGGCACCGTCGTAGTTGCGCAACGCGAGCAGCGCCGCGCCGTGGTGGGTCTGAACGAAGGCGTTCTTGGGATCCCGCCGGGCCGCCTGCTCGAACGCCTCGAGCGCCTCCTTGGGCTTGTGCTGGCGAAGCAGCATGAGCCCGCGCATGCCGTGCGCGAGCGCGCGGTGGGCGGGGCCGAGCAGCTGCTCGTTGGCCTCGTCCAGCGTCCGATCCAGAGCGGCGGTGGCGGCCTTGGGATCCTTGCGAAGCAGCAGCTCCACCGCGGCGAGCTCCACCGCGGACGAGACGTGCTTGGGATCCGCGGCCA
>VGRA01000642.1 GCA_016875515.1 Deltaproteobacteria bacterium
GGCCCCACCGCGGGCGGGCTGCTGGGCATCCGGCACCGGCGGGTGGCGGCAGGGCCGGAGTGGCCCACCGCGCGGCTGGTGTCTCTCCTGGTGGAGGCGCTGGCCCGCGGCCCGGTGGTGGCGCAGGTGTCGGGCCCCACCGCTTCCTGCCGTGGAATCTTTTTGCAAGCGCGCGCCGCGGGGAAGGGCCACGCCCTGCAACTGCACGTCCCGTCCACGGGGGAAACCGCCTGGTTCAACGCGCAGGACCTGCTGGACGGTGCCTCGCTGCCCGTGGCGGGATGGCGCGTGTGCGCGGTCGTGGAGCTGCTGGTGCCGGGGGGCAAGGAGGAGCCATGAGGGCGACGGCGTGGGCTGTGCTGCTTTGGGCGGCGGTGGCGCATGCGGACGTGGTGGACGTCTCGGTGCGGGCGGGCGTCCCCGGCGGGGCGCCGCCGGCGCTGCTCGTCCGGGTGCTCGCCCCGCTCCGGGGGTTCCGCGTCCAGCTGCAGCGCAGCGACGGCGAGCGGCTGGAGGTGAAGGAGAAGGCGGGCGTGGGCCAGGAGCGCGCCGTGGCGTTGCCGCAGCCGGACGGGCGATTCCACTGGGACGGGACGCTGACGGTGACGTTGAAGGACGGCACCGAGGAGGGGCTGCCGCTGTCGTTCGACACCGAGCTGTGGGGCCCTCCCTCGCTCGCACTGGACAAGGAGCGGGACGTGGACCTGCAGAAGCGGACGCTGCGCTTCCAGCTCAACCGGCCCGCGGTGCGCGCGTCCGTGGACGTGTACGACGAGGAGGGGGTGCTCGCGTGGGCGGGGGAGTTCCCCTACGAGGGGGCGGCGGCCGGGGCGCCGCTCCAGGCGTCGTGGGGCGAGGTGAAGGGGGAGGTGCTGCGAATCTCGCTCAAGGCCTTCACCGGGAGCGGCGCGTACGCGTCCGTAGACCTGTTCCCCTACGCGGTGCACGTGCCCCACGACGAGGTGGTGTTCGACACGGGCAAGGCAGGTATCCGCGCGGACCAGCTGCCGCGCCTCACCGCCCCGCTGCAGGAACTGCAGCGCCGCATTGCGCGCGCGCGCCGCTGGGCAGACGTGAGGCTGTACGTGGCCGGTCACACGGACCGGGTGGGAGATCCCGCCTCCAACCGGGCCCTCTCGCTCGCGCGGGCGCGCGCCATCGGGCAGCACTTCCGCCGGCAGGGGGTGGCGGTGCCCGTCCTGGTGGAGGGCTTTGGCGAGGACCAGCCTCGGGTCCAGACGCCGGACGAGACCCCGGAAGAGCGCAACCGCCGCGCCGACTACATCCTCTCCGTGGGGCCGCCGTCCACCGCCGCGTGGAAGCCGCTGTGACTATGCCGGGGCCAGCAGCATGCGCGCCCCGTCGAAGATGAACTGGACGGCAATGGCGGCGAGCACCAGCCCCATCACGCGCTCGAGGATGGCAACGCCCGAGGAGCGCAGCGCGCGGTGCACCAGCGGGGCCGCGGCCAGCACGCCGAAGGCGGCGACGAAGGTGAGCGCAATGGCGGGCAGTACCACCGCTACGCCCAGCAGCAGCGAGCCCCCCTTGTCCATCAGCACCATCACGGTGGCAATGGCGCCGGGCCCGGCCAGCAGCGGCATGGCCAGCGGCACGAGCGCGATGTCGTCCTTCGCCTCGCCCTCTGCCTGCTCCTCGGCGGAGGTGCGGGTCCCGCTGGGGCGCGCGTTGATCATGTCCAGCGCGGTGACGAGCAGCAGCAGCCCCCCGGCCACGCGGAAGGCGGGCAGGGTGATCCCCATCACCTTGAAGAGCACCCCCCCGAACAGCGCGAAGAAGGTGAGCAGCCCCGCGCCGGCCAGGCAGGCCCGGAGCGCGGTGCCGCGGCTGCGCGCCGCGGGGTGGCCCGCGGTCATCCCCAGAAACAGCGGCAGCACGCCGAAGACGTCCACCACGAAGAAGACGGCAGGCAGTGCCACGGCGAACTGCTGGGCCCAGGCGTTCACGCGCCCTTGCCGGACAGCCGCAGCTTCCATACCAGCGTCAGCGCCTCCAGGAAGATCTTCCGGCTCATCTTGGACTGTCCCACGCGCCGGTCCTCGAACTGGATGGGCAGCTCGCGCACGGCGAAGCCGGCCTGGAGCGTCCGATACGTCATCTCTATCTGGAAGCCGTACCCGGACCCCAGCACCGAGTCCAGGTCCAGCGCCTCCAGCACCCGCCGGTGGAAGCACTTGAAGCCGCCGGTGAGATCCTTCACCCCCACGCCCAGGATGGTACGGGCGTAGAGCGAACCGCCCCGGCTGATGATCTTCCGGCCCACGCCCCAGTTGACCGTGCCGCCGCCGTCCACGTAGCGGCTGCCAAGCACCAGGTCCACCCCGGAGGCCGCCGTGTCCAGGAACGCGGGCAGGTAGC
>VGRA01000643.1 GCA_016875515.1 Deltaproteobacteria bacterium
CCGCGGACGGGCTCATCCGGTTTCCCAGTGCGCTTGGACGCGTGCGCGAGGACGTGGCGCCGGTGACCGAGGTGGAGCGCGCCGCCAACCCGCGCATCCGCTTCTTCGTGGAGCGCAACCCTACGTGGGCGGAGGGGACGGAGTTGGCGTGCCTGGCGGAGATGACCTTCATGCTCCCCCTCGCTTACGCCACCAAGGGGTTGCTGCAGCGCGCACGCCGGGGCTGAGCCGCTTGCCCGCTTGCCTGCATGTCAGGCAGGGATGCTAGGGAAGGGCCATGCGGTGGATCCTTCCGGAGCAGGGTGACGGGGCGGCGCAGCTGGCGGCAGAGCTCCAGTTGGATGTCCTTGCGGGGCGGGTGCTGTGGGCCCGCGGGCTTCGGACGGCGGCAGAGGCCTCTGCCTTCCTGTCCGACCGGCTGGCAGACCTGCCGGATCCCTTCACCATGAAGGGGATGCCGGCGGCGGTGGAGCGGGTGGCGCGCGCGGTGCAGCATAGGGAGAAGGTGACGCTGTGGGGGGACTACGACGTGGACGGGGTGAGCTCCACGGCGCTGCTCTCCACCTTCCTCAGGCAGCTGGGCGCGGTGGTGGCCACCTACATCCCGCACCGGCTGGAGGAAGGGTACGGGCTGAACGCGGCGGCCATTGAGCGGATCGCCGGAGACGGGACGCGGCTGCTGGTGACGCTGGACTGCGGCATCACCTCCCACGCGGAGATAGCCAGGGCAAACGCGCTCGGCCTGGAGGTGGTGGTGGTGGACCACCACGCGGTGCCGGAGACCATGCCGCCGGCGGTGGCGGTGTTGAACCCGCACCAGCCCGGCTGCAACTACCCCACGCGCCACCTGTGCGCGGGCGGCGTGACGTTCAACCTGTGCATGGGGTTGCGCCGGCACCTGCGTGAGCGGGGCTTCTTCCAGGCGCGCACGGAGCCCAACCTGCGCGAGTACCTGGACTTCGTGGCGCTGGCCACGGTGGCGGACGTGGTGCCTCTGACCGGGGCCAACCGGGTGCTGGTGAAGCACGGGCTGCGGGAGCTGACCGCCGGCATGCGGCCCGGGGTGAGGGCGCTCAAGGCGGTGGCGGGCCTGGAGGAGGGGCAGGCCGTGACGGCGGGGTTGGTGGGCTTCCGGCTGGGGCCCCGCATCAACGCGGCGGGCCGCCTGGACGACGCGTCCGTGGGGTTGCGGCTGCTGTGCGCGGAGACGGAGGCGGAGGCGCTGCCGCTCGCCCGGGAGCTGGACGCGGCCAACGCGGAGCGGCAGTCCATTGAACAGGAGATTTTGCAGCAGGCGCTCTCGCAGGCGGAGGCCAAGCGGGCGCACCGGGGGCTGGTGCTGTGGGGTGAAGGGTGGCACCCGGGGGTGGTGGGGATTGTCGCCTCGCGCGTGGTGGAGCGGTTCCACCGGCCGGCCATTGTCCTGGGCGTGCTGGAGGGGACGGGGAAGGGGAGCGCGCGCAGCATCGAGGCGTTCCACCTGTATGACGCGCTGAAGGGCTGCAGCGGGCACCTGTCCCGCTTTGGCGGGCACAAGCACGCAGCCGGGCTGACGATTGCGGCGGAGCACCTGCCGGCCTTCGAGCAGTCCTTCTCCGCGTGGGCGGACGCCCGGCTGACGGACGAGGACCTGGTGGCGCGCTGCCGGGTGGACGCGCTCGTGTCACCCGGGGAACTGACGCAGAAGGCGGTGGAAGGGCTGGAGGCGCTCGCCCCGTTCGGCCATGGCAACCCCACCCCGGTGCTGGCCGCTCGCGGCGTGCGGGCCTCGCCGCGGGTACTGGCGGGGAAGCGGCCGGGGGCGGCGGGTCACCTCAAGCTGACGCTGGACGCGGCCCCCGCGGTGGACGTCATTGGCTTTGGGATGGCGGAGCGCGTGGCGTTGACGGATGGGCCGTTGGACCTCGCCTTCCAGGCGGAACTGGACCACTGGCGGGGGACACCGCGCGTCTCGCTGAAGCTCAAGGACCTGCGGGCAGCCGGGTGAAGTCAGGCCACGCCCCAGGGGACGTTGCCCTTGGGCGTGAAGAGGGCGCCGGCCCGGGCGCGCTCGTCTTGGCGGAACAATTCGGTGCGCTGCCGGAAGGCGCGGCGGCACCGCTCGGAGCAGAAGAGGTACCTGCGGCCGGGCAGCTCCACCGAGCGGACCGTCTCCTCGTCCGCCTCCACCCGCGCCCCGCAGACCGGGTCCACCGCGTGCGTCCGGATGCCTCGTGCCATCTGTACGTGTCCTCCGCCTCGGCTGCCTGCCGCTGCCGCGTTCCCTGTCCCCTGCCTCGGCGCGGACGAACCGGGCACGCGCGCAGGTGGCTTCCCCCCCCCCCCCCCCGGGCCCCCCCCGGCCCCCCCCCCCGGGGGGGGGGCGGGGCGGGCCGCGGC
>VGRA01000644.1 GCA_016875515.1 Deltaproteobacteria bacterium
CCGGGGAGATGACGCGCCTGACGCAGGCGGCGGAGCCGGACGCGGCGGTGATCACGGTGGTGCAGCCGGAGCACCTGGAGGGGCTGGGCAGCCTCGAGGGCGTCGCGGCGGCCGAGGGGGAGCTGTTCCGCGCCCTGCCGGCGCACGCCACGGCGGTGGTGAACCTGGACGACCCGCACGTGGTGGCGCAGGCGGTGGGACTCCAGAACCGGCTTACCTTCGGGCGGGCGGCGGGCGCAGACGTCCAGCTGGTGAAGGTGGAGAGCCACGGCCGGGAGGGGCTGACCGCCCACGTGCGCGCGCGCGGCGCCGGGCACGCGGTGCGGCTGCACTTCCTGGGCGAGCACAACGCGCAGAACGCCACCGCGGCCTTCGCGCTGGGGCTGGCCCTGGGCTACCGGCCAGAGGAGTGCCGGGCCGGGCTGGAGGCGGCGCGTCCCTACGCGCGGCGGCTCAACGTGGTGGACGCCCCGGGCGGGGTGACCGTCATCGACGACTGCTACAACGCCAACCCCGCCAGCATGGCCGCCGCGCTGGACGTGTTGGATGAACTTGCGCCGGGCGGGCGGGCCTTCGCGGTGCTCGGGGACATGCTGGAACTGGGGCAGACCGAGCGCGCAGATCACGTGGCCCTGGGCAAGCTGGCCGGGAAGAAGGCGGACGTGCTGGCCTTCTTCGGCCCGCGCTCGGCGGACGGGTGCGCCGCGGACGTGACCGGCGTGCGCCGGCACTTCACGGAGGTGGAGCCGCTGGTGCGGTGGGTGCGGGCGCTGCTGAATCCCGGGGACGTGGTGCTGGTGAAGGGCAGCCGCGGCATGCGGCTCGAGCGGGTGGTGGCGGCGCTCACGGGCCACGCTGCCCCCACCGCGGGAGGACACGGGCCATGATGTTCCTGCTCTACGAGTGGCTGAAGGGCGGGGAGGCGGGGCGCTGGCTCAACTTCCTGCGCTACCCCACCTTCCGGATCCTCGCCGCCGGGGTGTCCTCGCTGGTGCTGGGGATGATGCTGGGGCCGTGGCTCATCCGGACGCTCAAGGTGCGCCAGTACGGCCAGAGCAACGTGCGGGAGGACGTCCCGGACACGCACCAGAAGAAGAAGGGCACACCCACCATGGGCGGGTACCTGGTGCTGGCGAGCATCTTCCTGGGGACGCTGCTGTTCGCGGACCTGCGGAGCCGGCAGGTGTGGGCGGTGCTGCTGGTGCTGGGCGGCTACGGCTTCACCGGCTTCCTGGACGACTGGCTCAAGCTGAGCAAGCGCAACAGCAAGGGGCTGGCAGGGCGTTACAAGCTGCTGCTGCAGACGGCGTTCTACCTGCTGGCGGTGTTCGGCCTGCTGACGGACTGGACGGGTGGGCCGAAGCTGCTGCTGGACACCCACCTGACGCTGCCGTTCGTCCCCACGCGCTACTTCAACCCGGACCTGGGCTGGACCTACGTGGCCTTCGCCTTCTTCGTGGTGGTGGGCACCTCCAACGCGGTGAACCTCACGGACGGGCTGGACGGGCTGGCCATTGGCCCCACCATCGTCGCGGGGGTGGTGTGGGCGGTGCTCTGCTATGTGGCCGGGAGCAGCATCAACCTGGCGGACGTGGTGGTGGTGGAGGGGGCGCCGAAGCTGGTGGGCGTGCCGATGTGGAAATACCTGGGGCTGCCACAGGTGGCGGGCGGGGCGGAGTTGGCGGTGTTCTGCGCCACGCTGGTGGGGGCGGGGACGGCGTTCCTCTGGTTCAACACCTACCCGGCGTCCGTCTTCATGGGGGACCTGGGGGCGCTGGCGTTGGGAGGGGCGCTGGGCATGCTGGCGGTGCTGAGCAAGAACGAGGTGGTGTCCACCATTGTCCACGCGGTGTTCCTGGCGGAGATCCTCTCCGTCATGGCGCAGGTGACGTGGTTCAAGCGGACCGGCAAGCGCATTTTCAGAATGGCGCCGCTGCACCACCACTTCGAACTGTCCGGGTGGCCGGAGCCGCGCATCATCGTCCGCTTCTGGATCCTCTCCATCCTGTGCGGCGGCCTCGCGCTGCTCGCCATCAAGCTGAGGTAGCGCGCGCATGCAGCCGGTGACGCAGGGCGAGGACGTGGTGGTGTACGGGCTGGGCAGGAGCGGCCTGGGCGCCGTGCGGTTGCTGCTGGAACTGGGCGCGCGCGTCACGGTGGTGGACGGCAAGCCCGCGGCCGACGTGCAAGCGGGGCTCGCCGCGGCGGGTATTTCCGGCGTGGCGGTGGAGTCCCCCGCGGCGGAGCGGCTGCTGTCCGCGGCCCGCGTGGTGGTGAGCCCCGGCGTGCCGCTGTCCAACCCGGAGCTGCAGCCGGCGCGTGCGGCAGGGAAGGTGTGGGGCGAGGTGGAGCTGGCGTACCGCGTGCTGCGGG
>VGRA01000645.1 GCA_016875515.1 Deltaproteobacteria bacterium
CCACCATGGCAGACATGGGCGCCACCGCCGCCCCGCTCAACCCGGGCGTTGGCGGCAACTGCCCCTCCTGCAACGCCACCGCGGGCGCTGCGGGCAACATCGACAACGACGCCAAGTTCGACACCTGGTTCATCTCCACCTCGGACGCCACCGGCGTGACCGCCAAGTGCGGCAACTCCGACACCCGCGCCTCCGCGGGCGAGCCGTACAACAACTACAACGACGCCTCCTGCGACAAGTAGGCAGCCGTCCAGCTGAGCGTTGGATGAATACCTCGGGACGGGCTTTCGGGCCCGTCCCGTCTTGTTTTACACCCCCGTGAAGCCCCTCTCCCTCGCCCTGCTCGCTGCCTGCGCCGCCACCGTGGCCGTGCTGTCGCGCCCGCCTGAGGCCCCCGTGCGGGACAAGGCGCAGGGGCTGGTGCTGCCGCGCAAGGAACTAATCCACCTGCTGGCCGCGCCGTGGCAGCAATTCGCCGCGGACTACTACTGGCTCATGCAGGTGAACCAGCTGGGGCGGGCCATCAACGCCCAGGAGCACCGGGACGTGTGCACCTACGCCGAGCTGGCCACGGACCTGGATCCCCGCTTCTACATGGCCTACCACTTCGGGGGCGTGGGCTGCGTCTACAACCTGGGCCACGAGCAGTGGATGAACGTGGATGTCTCCACCGCGCTCGTGGAGAAGGGCATCCGGCACTTCCCCCGGGACACCCGGCTGCGGTTCCTGCTCGGGTACAACCTGGGCGTCCTCAAGCACGACGCGAAGGCGGCCGCCCCCATCTTCGAGGCGCTCTCGAGAGAGCCGGACGCCCCGGCCCACCTGGCGCCGCTCGCCACCCGCCTCTATGCGGAATCCGGCCAGTTCGACGCCAGCACCGCCATGGCCCGCGCGCTGCGGGATGCCGCGCAGGACGAGGAGACGCGCGCCTTCTACGCCCGGAGGTTGCAGGAAATTGCAGCCGAGCAGCTGCTGCAGCAGGTGGACACTGCCTTGGGCAGCTACACCGCGCGCACCGGCGCCCCGCCCCCGGACATCCCGGCGCTGGTGGCGGCCGGGGACCTGCCCGCCCCGCCGGTGGACCCGCTCGGCGGGGAGATCGTCATCGGCCCCACCGGGCGGGCGCGGAGCACCGCGTCCACCTTCCGGCTGCGGGCCATCCACCAGTACCTCAAGAAGAACGGGCTGCAGCCATGACGGACGCCCCCTACGCACTCCAGGCCTCGGGGCTCACCAAGGTGTACCGGGTGGGCTTCTTCCTCAACCGGCAGGTGGTGGCCCTCCGCGGGCTGGAGCTTTCGGTTGAGCCCGGGCAGATCTACGGCCTGCTCGGCCCCAACGGCGCGGGCAAGAGCACCACGCTGAAGATCCTCATGAACCTGGTGCAGCCCACCTCCGGCACCGCGGCCCTGTTCGGCCACGCCCCGGGACATGCCGCCACGCGCCGGCACGTGGGCTTCCTCCCGGAGAACCCGGCGCCGTACGAGTACCTGACCGGGCTGGAATTCGTGACGCTGGCCGGGCGGCTCGCGGGGCTGTCCGGCAAGGAACTGGATGACCGGGTGCAGGCGGTGCTCGGGCAGGTGGACCTGTCCCACGCCCAGAAGCTGCAGGTGCGCCGCTACAGCAAGGGCATGGTGCAGCGGCTCGCGCTGGCGCAGGCCATCGTCCACTCGCCGCAGCTGCTGGTGCTGGACGAGCCCACCTCCGGGCTGGATCCCCTGGGGCGCCGGCAGATGCGGGATCTCATCCTGGAGCAGCGGGCGCGCGGCGCCACCGTGCTCTTCTGCACCCACATCATCCCGGACGTGGAGGCGCTCTGCGACCGCGTGGTGGTGCTGGTGGGCGGCAAGCGCGTGCGCGAGGGGCGGGTGCAAGAGCTGGTGGGCAACGAGGGCAACACGCTGGAGCTGACCGTGGAGGGGCTGCATCGCGGGCAGGCCGAGGCGCTGGGCGTCCCCGCCGCGGACATCCGGGAGCTGGAGGGCCGGCTGCTGCTGCGCGTGCCGGACGCCTCCGCGCAGGGGCTGCTGCGCGTGCTGCTGGACGCCGGGGCCCGGGTCACGCGGATACAACCGGCGCGCTTCACGCTGGAGGAGCTGTTCATGCAGACGGTGAAGGAGGCCGGGGCCGGCTCCTCGGTGGGCGGGGAGATGTCGCTGTGAACGCCTTCCTTGCGCTCGCCTGGAACGGTTTCCGCGAGGCCCGGCGCAACCGGGTGACCGCTGTGGTGGTGGCCTTCGCCTTCGCCTTGCTGCTCGCCAGCTACCTGGTGCTGGAGGTGACCGTCATCACATTCTCCCGTGTGCTGGTGGACCTGGGCCTGGGCGCCATGGCCGTCATGGGCGTGTTCCTGGCCATCTACCTGT
>VGRA01000646.1 GCA_016875515.1 Deltaproteobacteria bacterium
CCTCCCGCGCCCGTCACGCCACCGCCCCCCGTGGCCCGGGACGTCTCGCTCCGGGTGGACGTGCTGGCGGCCGTCCACCTCCACTCCACCGGCCAGCTGCCGGACCGTCCCTTCGCGTTCGACGGCCAGTCCTCCCTGCTGCTGCCGTCCCTTGGAGCCCGGGTGCTCTACGGCACCTCCCTCGCCGCGCTGGGCGGGCTCCGCGCGGGGGTGTTGAACTTCACGGCCATGGACGGACTTTCCACCAACGCCTTCGAGGCCGCGGCCCAAATGGGAGCCGGCTACCACGTGGAGATGGCCCCGAACTTCCGCCTGACACCGTGGGTGGCCGCTGAGCTCGGCGTGCGCACTCTCGGCAACGTCGGCTCGCACACCTACTTCCTGCTCGGGGCTGGCGCCACGGCCCGCGCGGACGTGACCCCGTCACTCTCCCTGCTGCTGGAGGCAGCGTGGTTCCCGGTGGGCTACTCTGCCGGATTCGACGCCTTCCTCGGCAACACCGGCCCGAGGCTTGGCATCGGGGTGGGCTTCTTCTAAAGCCCGCCCGCGCGGACGAACATCTTCGCCTCGGACACCATGACAGCCTTGGCCGCCTCCGCGGAGGCCCCGCGCAGCAGCTTCTTGGTCATCCCGTAGACCAGGGACGGCAGCTCGGAGAGCCCCTGCGCCCGGGCCAGCGCGGCGGCGGACACGTCCCCCGGCGGCAGCTCCGTGAGGTTCAGCTGGTAGGCCTCGCCCGGGCCAATCATCCGCCCGTGGCAGATGAGTTCCACCTGGTAGCGCGGCGAGGCGGCGTGCCGGGCCACCTCCACGCCGAACGTGGGCACCGGCATCCCGTTGGGCACCTCGTTCAACCCGAAGCGGAACGCCCCTGCGTGGAAGTACCGGACGTCCGCGGCGAAGGCCAACATGGCCCCGGCCCCAATGGCGTGCCCCGTCACCTCGGCCACCACCGGCTTGCCAAAGGTGAACAGGTCCATCACCGACGTGCCGAACGCGGAGATGAGCTCCACCCAGCCCGCCTCGTCCAGCGTGGGGAGCACCTTCAGGTTCAGCCCCGCGGAGAAGTAGCCGGGGCGCCCCCGGTACAGCACCGCCGTGGCGTCCGAGGCGGCAATCTCCTGCAGCGTCGCCGAGAACTCGCGGAACGTGGCCGCCACGAAGGTGTTGGCCTTGCCGTCGTCATGCGTCAGGACCGCCACCGGCCCCTCGCGCGTCACCGTGAATGCGCCCATGTGCGAATCAACCTCCCGCCAGCTTGAGGACCACCCCACCACCCATCAGCGACTGCCCGCCGTCACACCCGATGATGGCGCCGCTGATGTACCGCGCCGCGTCCGAGCAGAGGAAGAGGGCCAGGTCCCCCACCTCCTCCACCGTCCCGAAGCGCTGCAGCGGGACCACGGCCTTCATCTGCGTGCGGATCTCCTCCGTGGGGGCCAGCCGCTGCACCCCCTCCGTCCCCTCAATGGGCCCCGGGCTGATGCCGTTCACCCGCACCCCCACCCCGCCCCACTCCACCGCCAGCACCCGCGTCAGCATGTCCACGCCCGCCTTGGCGGCGCACACGTGGGCCTGCATGGCCATGGGGGTGAAGGCCTGCGGCGCGGAGATGTTGATGACCACCGCCCCCGGCTTCACCAGGTGCTCGAACGCGGCGCGCGCCGCGTTGAACGTCCCCAGCACGTCAATGTCCATCACCGCCTTGAAGCCGCGCGCGCTCATGCCCAGCGCCGGGGCCGGGAAGTTCCCCGCCGCCCCGCACACCAGGATGTCCAGCGGCCCGAAGGAGGCCCCCGCGGACTGGATGGCCTTCTCCACCGCGTCGTACTCGCGCACGTCCGCGGCAAAACCCTGCGCCTGCCCGTGCTGCCGCAGCCCGGCCACCGCGTTCTCCAGCTTCTCCACGTTGCGGCCATTGATGGTGACCTTCGCCCCGGCCTTCACCAGCGCGGTGGCGATGCCCAGGTTGATGCCGGAGCTGCCCCCCGTGATGAAGGCGTGGCGGCCCTGCAGGAGGTTGTCTCGGTAGACGGGATGGCCCATGTGCGTACTCACTTCCCCTGGAAGTTGGGTGAACGGCGCTCGGCGAAGGCGGCGAACGCCTCCCCGAGGTCCTGCGACTGGAGGAACGCCGCGTTCCACGCGGCCACGTAGCGCAGGCCGTCCTCGACGGACTTCCCGTCGCAGTACGTCATCACCTGCTTGATGCCCTGCACCACGAGCGGCGGGTTGGCCGCCACCTGCTGCGCCGTGGCGCGGGCGTGGGCCAGCAGCGCCTCGGGCGTCTCCAGCACCTTCGTCACCAGCCCCAACCGAAGCGCCTCCGAAGCGTCGAAGTCCCGGCCCGTCAGCGCCAGTTCC
>VGRA01000647.1 GCA_016875515.1 Deltaproteobacteria bacterium
GCCGGCGGCCGCCGCGCCAGAGCCGCCCGTGGCACCGCTGCCGGCCCCCCTGTGCTTGCAGCCGCAGTCGTCCGCCCACGCGGTCTGTGCCCACGCCGCCCGCGCAGCCCCCGCCCCCATCACCGCCCACGCCCGGAAAGTCCGCATGTCCCGCCTCCTGTCTGGAGGCAAACCTGTGCAGGCCCCCTTCCGGGCGGAACCGAATTCCTCTACCGTTTGAAGAATCGTCCGGCTGCCCGGCAGCCCAAAAAAGGAACCACACCGCCCCCATGGCACCCTCCAAGCGCACCGAGCCCGCCGCCCCCGCCGCCCTGCCGGCCCCGTCCTACCCGGCCATTGAAGGGTTCGTGGAGCGCGCCTCGTCCGCGGACGTGGAGGGGGCGTTCGCCTCCCTGTCCGGGCCGCTCGCCGAGCTGAAGGGGCCGCGCGCCGCGCAGGGGAAGAAGGTGGAGGCGGCGCTGGCCCGGACGCAGGAGTTGCTCGCGCACCTGGTGGAGGTGAAGGAGCGTCTGGAGGCGGAGAGGAAGGGCAAGCGCCGCTGATCCTTCCGGAATTCAAGAAAAGTGGTGGACCCACGCAACTCCAGCCCACCCCCCGCGATAACCCTGATGTCACCCCGCTGAACCGCATCCAAACCGGAGGCACACATGGTCGGCCCGAACCGCATTGATCCCACCCCCGTCCGCATCTCCACCAACATGAGCGTGGACCGGCAGACGCCGAAGACGGACTTCGGTGACCGCCTGAAGGCGGGCATGGAGACCGCGGGCGCTGCGGTGGCCAACGGCGCGGCCGTGGCGGCCCCGTTCGTCCCGGGCGGTGCCATCGTCTCCGCGGCGGTCTCCTCCGTGACCACGCTGGCCAACAGCGGCGCGTCCGGCCAGTCCAGCGGCGCCATGTCTTCCGCGTACGCCTCCACGGCGGTCCCGGTGGGCGGCGGCAACACCGGCATCAACACCACCGTGGGTGGCGCGGGCGTGGCGGGCGTGGGCGGCGCGACGGCGGGTTCCATGAACGTGGCGCCGGCGGCGGGCGGTGGCGCCATCGCCGGCATGCAGAGCGAACTGCAGGCCTCCGTGGCCGAGAACGCCAAGTTGATGCAGGTGCAGATGGCCATGCAGCGTGAGAACCAGGTGTTCAGCACCGTCTCCAACGTGCTCAAGGTCCGTCACGACACGGTGAAGAACACCATCCAGAACGTCCGCTAGTCGCAGCAGCGGCCCTGGGTCTACGCGCGGGAGGGTGGCCAGGCGGCTGCCCTCCCGGTTGCGTTTCAGGGCCCCTCCGCGCCAGACTTCCAGCCATGTCTTCTGACTCCGCCATCCAGGGCAGCCTCATCCCCCTCAGCCGGCAGCAGGCCATGTTGATTCTGGAGGCTGGCTACCTCTGGGCAGACCTGGGCATGTTCGACAAGGCGCTGGAGACACTCCAGGGGGCGGCCACGCTGATGCCGAAGAGCGAGGTGCCGCAGCTGGCCCTGGGCAGCCTGGAGCTGTCCCGCGGCCAGCCGGAGAAGGCGCTGCAGGCGTTCCGCGCCGCGCAGAAGCTGGCGCCGCGCTCGGGGTTGCCGCGCGCCAACGCCGGTGAGGCGCTGCTGTTCATGGGGAAGGCGGCCGAGGCGCTCAAGGAGCTGAAGGCCGCGCAGGAACTGGAGCCGTCCGGTGACGGCGCGAAGCTGGCCGAGGCGCTGCTGCAGGCGCACGAGGCGGGGGCGTTCCCCGCGAAGAAGAAGTAGGCGGCCCTCCCCAGGGGGCGGGGCTGCGAGGGCACGGTCATGTCGGTGGGCGGCATCCGAGGTGGTGGGAAGAGCGGCGGCCCCAAGGGGGCATCCGGCAAGGGCGGCGCGTCCCGCGCGGGCGGGGCAACGTTCGGCAAGATCGACAAGTCGGAGACGCTCGCCTCCACCTCCGGGCTGGTGGGGGCCGGCAACGTGGGCGAGGCGGGGGCGGCCGCCGCGGCAGGCCCTGCGGACCCGGTGACTGCGCAGGCGCTGGAGATTGCCCGCCAGCTCAAGAGCGGCCAGCTCAAGAGCCGCGAGGAGGCCACGAAGAAGTTCGTCGCGGAGATCCTCAAGGACAAGCTCCGCATGCAGAGCAAGGCCCTCACGCAGAAGGTGGCGGAGGCGCTGCAGGATGACCCCCGCCTCAGCCAGGCGCTCGAGCGGATCTGGGACCATGGCACTCGCTGACGACCCGGAGGCCCTGCTGGAGAAGTACGGGCCCTACGTCCGGAGCCTGGCGGCCCAGGTGCGCCGCCAGTTCTCCCGCCAGTTCGAGATGGACGAGCTGGTGGCCTGGGGCCAGGTGGGGCTGCTCGAGGCAGCCGAGCGGTTCGACGAGAAGGTAGGCGCCAACTTCCTGACG
>VGRA01000648.1 GCA_016875515.1 Deltaproteobacteria bacterium
CTCCGCTACGCTTCCGAGCGCAAGACGTTCGGCAAATACATCCGCGAGCACCAAGCCATCCAGTTCATGTTTGCGGACATGGCCACGGAGATCGACGCCTCCCGGCTGCTCATCCTCCGCGCCGCGCTGATGAAGGACCAGGGCGTGCGGCATTCCGCGGAGTCCGCGGCCGCCAAGCTGTACGCGTCCGAGATGGCCTCGCGGGTTGCCAACAAGGCGCTGCAGATCCACGGCGGCATGGGCTACTCCAAGGAGTTCGACGCGGAGCGCCACGTGCGCGACGCGCGGATCACCGAGATCTACGAGGGCACCAGCGAGATCCAGCGCATCGTGATCTCCGCGAGCCTGTTCAAGGACTAGCCGTGGCGCCCCGCCGGTTCCTCCAGCTCGCGGCCGTGCTCGCGGTGGGGCTCGCCGTACCTGCCGTGCACGCCGGTGGCCCAGAGGACGGGGGCGTCACCGCTCGCCCCGCCCTCCGGCTCTCCGCCTTGTCCCTGGACGCGGCCGGCATCCGCGCCGTGCTCTCCCACCACCTGCCGGAGCTGCAGGCCTGCTACGAGCAGGTTCTCGTGGACGGCGGCCGCGCAGAGGGGGCGGTGTTGGCCCGCTTCACCGTCACCGGACAGGGGAAGGTGAAGGAGGCCTCCGTGGAAGAGCAGGGGGGCGAGCTGGGTAGCCCCGCGGTGTGCCGGTGCCTCGAACAGCAGCTGCGCGACATGTCCTTTCCCCGCCCGGCAGACGGGCTGGACCAGCCGGTGGAAACCCCCATCAACCTGAAAGCCGTGGAGTAGCGACAGATGGAACTCCAGCCCAACGACACGCAGAAGCTGATCCAGGACACCGCCCGCGGCTTTGCCCGGGACCGGCTGGCCCCCAACGCCCGCATGCTGGACCGGGAGGAGCGGTTCCCCATCGAGGCCCTGCGCGAGATGGCGGGGCTGGGGCTCATGGGCATCAACGTCCCGGAGGAGTTCGGCGGGGCGGGGGCCGGGGTGGTCAGCTACGCGCTGGCGGTCATGGAGCTGGCCGCGGCGTGCGCCTCCACCACCGTTGCCATGTGCGTCACCAACATGTGCGCGGAGCTCATCTGCCAGTTCGGGACGGACGCGCAACGGAAGCGCTTCGTGCCGAGGCTGACCTCCGGCGAGGCCGTGGCGGGAGCCTTCGCGCTCTCCGAGCCGCACTCCGGCTCGGACGCCTCCGCGCTGCGCACCACCGCGAAGCGGGTGGGGGACCGCTGGGTGCTGAACGGCACCAAGCAGTGGATCACCTCCGGGGCGCATGCGGGGGTGATGGTGGTGTGGGCGCGCACGGCGGACACCGGCGGCAGGGGGATCAGCTGCTTCATCGTGGAGAAGGGGACGCCGGGGCTCACCGCCGGCCGCCACGAGGAGAAGATGGGGCTGCGTGGCTCCAACACCGTGCCCCTCACCTTCGAGAACTGCGAGATCCCGGTGGACCACCTCCTGGGCAACGAGGGAGACGGCTTCAAGCTGGCCATGACGGCGCTGGACGGCGGGCGCGTGGGCATTGCCTCGCAGGCCTGTGGCGTGGGCCGCGCGGCGCTGGACGCCTCGGTGAAGTATATGAAGGAGCGGCAGGCGTTCGGCCAGCCCATCTCCGAGTTCCAGGCGCTGCGCTGGTTCGTGGCGGACATGCAGACGCAGCTGTCCGCGGCGGAGATGCTCACCCTGCGCGCCGCCTGGATGAAGGAGAACAAACTGCCCTTCACCCGCGAGGCCTCCATGGCCAAGGTGTTCGCCTCCGAGATGTCCAACCGCGCCTGCGACAAGGCGGTCCAAGTGCACGGCGGCTACGGTTACATCGACGAGTTCCCCGTGGAGCGGCTGATGCGGGACGCCCGCGTGCAGACGATCTACGAGGGCACCAGCGAGATCCAGCGGGTCGTCATTGCCCGGGACCTCTACCGCGCGCACGACGCGCGCAGCTGATCCTCGCCATGGCGCGTCCCCTGCCAGCGCCGCCGGGCGTGGGGCTGCTCGTCGCGGCCCTCGTGGTAGGTGCGTGGGTAACGCACCTCGGGTGGCTGCTGTTCGGGGCGGCTGCCCCGGCGCTCTCGGAGCCGCGCGCGTGGCTGCACCTGGCCGGGCAGGCGTGGCTGTGCACCGGCCTGTTCATTACCGCCCATGACGCCATGCACGGCACCGTCACGCCCGTACGCTGGCTCAACCACGCGGTGGGGGCGGCGGCGTGCTTCCTGTTCGCCGGCTTCAGCTACCGCATGCTGCTGCGGAACCACCACCTGCACCACGCCGCGCCGGCCAGCGACGGGGACCCGGACTACCTGGCCCACCGCCCGCGCTTCTGGCCCTGGTTCTTCGCGTTCCTTTGGCGCTACC
>VGRA01000649.1 GCA_016875515.1 Deltaproteobacteria bacterium
CCGTCCAGCACGTGGACGGAGGGATCCGACATCACGGTGACGCGCTTGCCGGTGGCGCGGTCGAACAGCTTGTTGGAGGTGATGCCGTGGCGCCACGGCGAGGTGCCGGTGGAGAGCGAGGCGTGGCCCGCGGAGGTGACGGTCTCCGCGTGGAGGTAGCGCGCGTCCGGGAAGTAGGCCCCCTTGTCCGCGAGCATCCGGAACCCACCCTTGAAGCGCGGGAGCATCCGCTGGAAGACGTCACTGCCCATGCTGTCCACGGAGACCACCACCACGAGGCGGGGTGGGCGCGCGTGGACAGGCGCAGCGCAGACGAGGGCGAGCAGGGCAAAAGCAGGAGAGCGCATGGGTGGGGGGAGCATCCTCCGGTGGACGGCCCGGGGTGAAATTCCTCCGCCGGGAAGCGGACGGGCCTGCTACCTTCCCCGTTCGTCCATGGTGGAAGCGAAGCTTCGCGTCATCTACGGAGACACCGACCAGATGGGGGTCGTGTACTACGCGAACTACTTCCGCTACTTCGAGGCGAGCCGAGCCGAGTACCTGCGGACGCAAGGCTGGAGCTACCGGGACATGGAACTGTCCGGTGCCCTGCTGCCGGTGGTGGACGCCCAGTGCAGCTACAAGGCCTCCGCCCGCTACGACGACCTGCTCACCGTCCGGGCGCGCGTGACGGAGCTCCGGCGCGCCTCCGTCAGCTTCGGCTACGAACTGCTGCGCGAGGACGGCCTGCTGCTGGCCACCGGGAAGACGGTGCATGCGTGCGTGGGGCGGGACGGGCTGCCCACGCGCATTCCGAAGGAGTTCGTGGATTTCCTGCGCCGCGTGGAGCCCACCGCGACGGCGCCGAACCTGGAGGGGGCCTGAGCATGGATCGCAACCTGGCAATGGAAGTGGTGCGGGTGACGGAGATGGCGGCCATTGCGTCCGCACGGCTGATGGGGCGCGGGACGAAGAACGAGTCGGACCATGCCGCGGTGGAGGCCATGCGCCGCGGGTTTGATCACCTGAACATCGACGGTACGGTGGTGATTGGCGAGGGCGAGCGGGACGAGGCGCCCATGCTCTACATCGGCGAGCGGGTGGGGCGGCAGGCCACGGACAGCCCGCCGGTGGACATTGCCGTGGACCCGCTGGAGGGGACCAACCTGTGCGCGTACGGCCGTCCGGGCGCCATCAGCGTGGTGGCCATTGCGCCGCGCGGGTGCCTGCTGAACGCCCCGGACACCTACATGGACAAGATCGCCGTGGGGCCGTACGCGAAGGGGGTGGTGGACCTGGCGCTCTCGCCCACGCAGAACCTGCGCCGGGTGGCGGAGAAGGCGGGCCGCTACGTGGAGGACCTGACCGTCGTGGTGCTGGACCGCCCCCGCCACGAGAAGCTGATCGCCGAGATCCGCAAGGCGGGCGCCCGCATCCGGCTGATCGAGGACGGTGACGTGGCGGCAGCGGTGGCGGCCACCATCGAGAACTCCGGCGTGGACATGCTGATGGGCACCGGCGGGGCGCCGGAGGGCGTCATCGCCGCGGCGGCCGTGCGCGCGGTGGGAGGGGACTTCCTGGGCCGGCTCGTTCCCCGCAGCCGGGCGGAGGCCGAGCGCGCACAGGCCATGGGCATCAAGGACCTGCAGAAGGTCTACACCGCCGAGGAACTGGCCCGCGGGGCGGTCATGTTCGCTGCCACCGGCGTCACCACCGGGGACCTGCTGAAGGGGGTCCGCTTTGTCAAGGGCGGGGCGGAGACGCACTCGGTCGTCATGCGCAGCGAGACCGGGACGGTCCGCTTCATCGAGTCCCACCACAAGTTCGACAAGAAGCCCCACTACGCCATCTAGCCAGTCACCCTTCAGGAGTACGCCATGCCCGGAGCCAGCCGCACCATCGTCATCAACGCCCCCGTGGAGAAGGTCTTCTCGGTGGTGACCGACTTCGAGAAGTACAAGGAGTTCCTCCCCGAGGTGAAGTCCGCGCGTGTCCGCAACCGCGCGGCGGGCGGTTGCGAGGTGGACTTCGAGGTGGAGGTCATCAAGAGCATCAAGTACTCCATCAAGGTGAAGGAGTCCGCGCCGAACCGGATGGAGTGGTCCTTCATCAGCGGGGACTTCATGAAGGACAACGCCGGGGGGTGGGTGTTGGAGGACATGGGCGGAGGACAGACCCGGGCCACCTACACCGTGGAGATGAAGCTTGGCGCCCTGGTGCCCGGCGCGGTGGTCAAGGGGCTGGTGGAGACCTCGCTCCCCAAGACGTTGGAATCCTTCAAGAACCGGGCGGAGCGCGGCTGAGCGGGGCAGGGTTGCGGCCAGGCTGAATGCAGCCGCTCGTTGCCGAGTCCAAGGGCTGCGTTACACTTACCTCG
>VGRA01000650.1 GCA_016875515.1 Deltaproteobacteria bacterium
TGCGACCGGAACTCCGGGTCGTACGGCGGTCTCGTCTTCGGCATCGTGGTCCTCTTTTCTCACAGCGAGGAGGACTCCACGAAACAGGGGCAACTCCACATGTCCAAACCCTCTCTCTTCACCGTGTTTGCTCTCGTCCTGATGGGCTGTGGCCCCAGCGGCACCGTGAAGGTGGCTCTCGAGAACGGCGATGCCAGGGCGCTCACGGGAAGCTCGCGCTTTGCGCTCAGCGGGACTTCGGGCACCCCCTCGGCGTTCGGCATCAAGCTGTCGGCCATCTACCTGGTGGAGGATCAGGAGAACGCCACCGCAGAAGGGGGATGGCTGGGAAACAACGTCGGGAAGACCGTGCTCCTCTGGAAGGATCCCGGCTGCGTCTCGAACCTCTCCGGCGAGTCCTGCAAAAACATTGGCTTCTTTGATCTCGCGCGTCCCACCGCGGAGGTGAATGCCGCACTCAACTCCCAGGCTGCGGGGGCAGAGGCGGGTACCTACCGGTACATCAAGATTGCCCTGCTCGGTCAGCAGCAGGGCGGGAACAACACCTACGTCAACACCCGCTGGGCGGATGACACCTCCTCCACCCCTGAACAGCAGTACGCGAGCATCCAGACGGAGTGGGGCGCCCCGTTCACAACCCCGCTCACGATCGCCGCGGGCGATGCCATCCTCGCCACCCTCAGCTACGATCTCGCGGCGGCCGTCTACCGTGACAGCGACGCGCAGGAGAAGGTGGCAGGCCAGGGGCTCGCCCAGCCCGGCCGGGCGGACGACTGCGCGGGGACCGGTGGCTCCAGGATCTGCATTGAGTTCCCGGCGCTCACGGCCACCGCGGTGAAAGCGCCGTAGCGGCGGCGCCCAAGCGCCCTCAACCCTGCGCGCGCGCCTCGAGCCTTCGCCGCAGCAGGGTGACGCAGGGTCTGGCGCGAGGCCACGCGCTCACCCTGCTGGTGCGTCCGCATTCCTCCGCCGCGGAGAGGCCCGGCGTGCGCATTCTCAGTGGGGGACTGGAGGACGCGGCGCTGGTCGACCGCGCGCTCCAGGGGGCGGAGGCGGTGCTGTCCTGCATCGGGATGCAGCGGCGGAACCCCGCCAACCCCTGGCCTGCCGATGCCCCCTTGGAGGGGCGGCGCAGGCGCACTCCGGCCTCGCGGGTGCGGCCGCCTTCCGGGAAGAGGTGCACCCAGTCACCGTCCCGGAGCCGGTCCCGCAGGAACACCACGCCGGGCTGGGACTCGCCCCAGCCCCGCACCACCGGGACGCAGCGGCCCGCGCTGAAGAGGACCCCGCGCAGCGCGTCCCCGAAGAAGTTGAGCGCGTCCGCGGCCCCCCAGCGGACCTCGTCGTAATCGCCCGGCGCCACGAAGTTCGCGACGAGGAGCGGATCGTCGAACAGCGAGGTGTGGTTGGAGAAGGTGAGCAGTCCCCGGCCTCAGCGCGCGTCTTCGGGGGAGGGGGCCTCTGTCGTCACCGGGCCGCAGCGAACATGACCCCGGCGGCAATCTCAAGCGCCGGTTGGCGGCGGAGGGCGAGCGGCAACGGCCGGCGAGCGATGCGGGTAGGGCCGAACTGGGTGGCGGACCGCTTGGGCCGGACCCTGAAGATAGGCACTTGACGGGCAGCGCGAGCGGAGGTACGTACCCGCCCGTTTTCGGCAGCACGCAGTCGCAGCGCAGACGCGGGAATAGCTCAGTGGTAGAGCATCGCCTTGCCAAGGCGAGGGTCGAGGGTTCAAATCCCTTTTCCCGCTCCAAGAAACCCCCAGTGAAAACTGGGGGTTTTTTCTTGCCCGCACGCCGGGAGTTCATCAGCAGGGCGAGGTTTTCGGCCGGGTGATGACCGGCTGATGAAGTCATCGGGCTTCTGCGCGGGCGGAGGTGGCCCGCCGAGCCCGGCTCGGTCACCCCAGGAGCAGCACCTCCGCGGAAGGCAAGGGGCGTGCGGGGGCCAAGAATCGACCGTCTGTTGTCTTCCGGCCGGCTGAGGCGTGTTGTATATCGAGAGACATATGTCGTGCGCCAACGGTCGCTGGGTCGTGCCTGCTCTCTGCTGCCTCGCACTCCTTGTGGGATGTATCCCCACTGACCTGCTGGCCGCAGACGGTGGAGTCGGCCCCACCGAGGGTGGCGTCTGTGTCCAAGGGACCTGCTGCACCTCGGCAGATTGTGCGCGAGGCACCTGCTGCGACCTGGTCGCGCACACGTGCACCGCAAAGTGCCTCTGCAAGTCCAACGGGGACTGCCTGGCGGGGCAGTGCTGTGACGTGGCAACGGGCAGCTGCAGCGCGTCAGCGTGCGGGTGCACGACGGACAGCCAGTGCGGCAGCGGCAGCAAGTGCTGTGGCGGGAAGTGCAC
>VGRA01000651.1 GCA_016875515.1 Deltaproteobacteria bacterium
CGGCGTCCCGGTCCACAGCCTGTACGGTCACACCTTCGAATCGCTCTCGCCGCGGCCCGAGTGGCTGACCGGGCTGGACGCGCTCGTCTTCGACATCCAGGACGTGGGGGCGCGCTACTACACATACGTCTACACGCTCGCGCTCGCGATGAAGGCGGCCGCGAAGGCGGGCATCCCGTTCTACGTGCTGGACCGGCCCAACCCCATTGGCGGGGATCTGGTGGAGGGGAACCTCGTGGGGGAGGGTTTCCGCTCCTTCGTCGGGCTGTACGCGCTGCCCAACCGGCACGGCATGACGGCCGGCGAGCTGGCGCGGATCTTCAACGCAGAAGAGCGGATGGGGGCGGAGCTGCATGTGGTGCCGTGCGAGGGCTGGACGCGCCGGATGCGGTGGCGCGACACCGGCCTACACTTCGTCCCCCCGTCTCCCAACATGCCCACGCCTGACACCGCGCTGGTCTACCCGGGGATGTGCCTGGGCGAGGGCACCAACGTCTCCGAGGGGCGCGGGACGTGCCGCCCGTTCGAGCAGTTCGGCGCGCCGTGGCTGCGCCCGGACGCGGTGGCGGACGCGCTGAACGCCGAGGGGCTGCCGGGCGTCCGCTTCCGGGCGTGCAGCTTCACGCCCACCTTCGACAAGTTCCTCGGCCAGTCCTGCGGCGGCGCCTTCATCCACGTCACCGATGAGCGGGCCTTCCGCCCGCTGCTGACCGGCATTGCGGTGTTCCGCGCGGCGCGCCAGCTGGGCAGCGGGAACTTCCAGTGGCGGGCGGACGCATACGAGTTCGTGGAGGACGTCCCCGCGTTCGACCTGCTCTGCGGCACGGAAACCGTTCGGCGCGGGCTGGAGTCCGGCGCACCGCTGCGCGCGCTGGTCGAAGGCTTCGATCAGGCCTCTCGGGACTTCGAAGTGCGGCGCGCCCCCTACCTTCTGTACCGGCAGGGGCCGTAGGCCGTGCGCGTGGCGCTGATGGGTGGAAGCTTCAACCCGCCGCACGTTGGACACCTGCTCGCGGCGCAGTACGTCCACGCCACGCAGGAGGTGGACGAGGTGTGGCTGCTGCCCAGCCACGAGCACCCCTTCGGCAAGCAGCTGGCGCCCTGGGAGGACCGGCTGGAGATGTGCCGCCGGGTGTGTGCGGAGAGTGCCGGCTGGCTCAAGGTCTCCGAGGTGGAGCGCGAAATGGGCGGGCAGGGCTACACGGTGGACACGTTGGAGCACCTGTCGCGGCTGCACCCGGGCGACCGGTGGACCTGGATCATCGGCTCGGACATCGTGAAGGACCTGCCGTACTGGAAGGACGTGCCCCGCATCCAACAGCTGGCACGGTTGCTGGTGCTGTACCGCGCGGGGCACCCGGCGGAGGGGGCGGTGGGGCCGCCGCTGGCAGAGGTCTCCTCGTCCGAGGTCCGCGGGCGCTTGCGCCGGGGCGAGCGCCCGGCCGAGTTGGTGCCGCGGGGCGTGCTGGAGTGGGTGGAGGCACGGGGCCTCTACCGCGCAGGCTGAGTCACTGCAGCGCCACGCCCACGACGTGCAGCGTCCCCAGGTCCGGCCGGAAGCGCCACGCAAACTGGTAGACGAGCGAGAGCGGGAGCAGGGATCCGAACTGGGTCCGCAGCGAGGCCTGCGCGCCCGCCGCGGTCAGCCACCGCCCGTCGGAGCGCAGGGGATCCATCCGCGTCGCCGTGCCGAATGCCTCCACGTCCACCTGCCGGATGAAGAACTGCGGGAATACGTACAGAAAGCTGGCCCAGCCCTGGTCCACCACGAGGCTGCGCTGCCAGCGGGCGCCGCCCACCACCGCGCCGTCCGCGTTCCAGGTGGAGTCCTCGAAACCGCGCACGTACTCGGTGAAGGCCAGTCCGGGGACGAGCCCCCGGGTTCGGTCCTCGGACGTGCGCGAGGTGCGCGCGAAGGTGGCGCCGGCCACGTTTCCCGCGCCCCCCATGCGAAGCAGCTGGCCGCGCTCGCTCGGGACCGCGCGCGCGACGAGCGAGAACTCCATTTCGCTGCGCCAGCTGGGCGGCAGCGGGGCGAAGAGCGAGGCGCTCCCCCGCACATCTGCGAGCTGCTCGCTGCTGCCGGTGAAGCGCGGGTACCAGGCGGCGTCCCCGGAGAGAGCGAGCCCGCGCTGGACCCCGCCGTAGGGGGTGGACTCCAACCCGGACCAGCCGATGGAGGCCGAGACGCCCACGGCGCGGGTCTGCTCTAGGGGCGTGGGGGCCGCTGCGCCCCCGTCGCGCCGGAGGAACGCCGCCCCGACCGAGACGGGCCAGGTGTAGACGCCGCGGCTGGCCGTGAGGGACGCCCTCCAGTCCCGGGTGTCCTGCGCGTAGGCGAGCG
>VGRA01000652.1 GCA_016875515.1 Deltaproteobacteria bacterium
GCCCACGCGGCCACGGAGGCACGCCCATGAACCCGCTGCAGGTCTTCCGCGTGGCGCTCCGCGCGCTGCTCCGCAACAAGCTGCGCTCGTTCCTCACCGCGCTGGGGGTCATCATCGGCGTGGCCGCAGTCATTGCCATGGTAGCCATTGGCGAGGGGGCCAAGGCCAAGGTGGAGGAGGCGTTCGCCTCCATGGGCAGCAACCTCATCATCGTGATGCCGGGCACCACCACGTCCGGCGGCGCTTACGGCGGCTTCGGCAGCGCCCCCACGCTGACGTGGGAGGATCTCGCAGCCATCCGCCGCGAGCTGCCGGCAGTGCGCCGCGCCGCGGCGCTGCTGCGCACGGGCTCCCAGGTGCTGTCCGAGGACTCCAACTGGACCACCACCGTCTTCGGCACCTCGCCCGAGTACTTCGCCATCCGCAGCTGGACCGCCAGCGCGGGGCGGTTGCTCAACGACGCGGACGTGGAGGGCTCGGCCAAGGTGGCGCTGGTGGGGGCCACCGTGGTGGAGAAGCTGTTCGGCGCGGGGGTGGATCCCACCGGGCAGTTCCTCCGCATCAAGGGCGTGCCGTTCGAGGTGGTGGGGGTGCTGGCGAAGAAGGGCCAGTCCCCAATGGGGCAGGACTTCGACGACGCGGTCTACGTCCCGCAGTCCACGTGGATGTCCCGCGTGCAGGGCGGGCTGCAGAAGTACCTCTCCGGGGTCATCTTCGCGGGGGCCACCTCCGCTGCAGACACCGCGCGCGCCCAGCAGCAGGTCGCGGGGCTGCTGCGGGACCGGCACCGCATCCCGCGCGGCGGGGACGACGATTTCTCCATCCGCAACCTCACCGAGATGGCCTCCGCCCAGCAGGCCGGGACGCAGACGCTGACGGCGCTGCTGGCCAGCATTGCCGCGGTCTCGTTGCTGGTGGGCGGCATCGGCATCATGAACATCATGCTGGTCAGCGTCACCGAGCGGACGCGGGAGATCGGCATCCGCATGGCCATTGGCGCCAAGCCCCGGAACATCCTCGCGCAGTTCCTGGTGGAGTCGCTGGTGCTGTCGCTGTTGGGCGGGCTGCTGGGGGTGGTGCTGGGACTGGGCGTAGCGTTCAAGCTGGGGCAGCAGATGGGCTGGCCCGTGCTGGTGCGCCCGGAGATCGTCGCGCTCTCCGTGGGGTTCAGCGCGCTCGTGGGGATGCTGTTCGGCATCTACCCGGCGCGGAAGGCCTCCCGGATGGACCCCATCGAGGCGTTGAGGTTCGAGTGATGCGTCCCCTCCTGCACGCGGCGCTCCTGGCAGCGCTCGCCCCCGCCCTCCCCTGCGCCGCCCAGCCCGCGCCTGCCCACCCAGCGCTCACTTTGGAAGAGGCGCTCTCCACCGCCCGGCAGGTGCAGCCCGCCCTGCTGGAAGCCTGGGCCAACGCGGACGGCGCGCGGGCCCGGGCGAGCCAGGCACACGCGCCGCTGCTGCCGCAGGTGAACCTCAGCGGCAGCTACAGCCGCACCACGGCCAACTTCGTGGCCCGCCCCGGGACCGTCCCGCGCAGCTTTGCGCAGGGAGCCCCCACCTTCGACACCTTCAACTTCTTCAACGCCGGCGTCACCGGCACGCAGTTGCTCTGGGACTTCGGGCAGGCGCGCAACAGGTCGACGGCGGCAGCGGCCCAGGCCGAGTCGGCAGATGCCAACGCGCGGACCGCCATCCTGGACGCGGAGGGGCGCGTGCGCGCCGCCTTCTTCCAGGCGCAGGCAGCCCGCGCGCTGGTGCGGGTGGGCCACGACACGCTCGCCAACCAGGAGCGCCACCTCTCGCAGGTGCAGGCGTTCGTGGAGGTGGGGACGCGGCCGGAGATCGATCTCGCGCAGGTGAAGACGGACCGCGCCAACGCTCAGCTGCAGCTCATCCAGGCGGAGAACGGGTACGACACGGCGCGTGCCCAGCTGCTGCAGGCCATGGGGCAGGAGCGCGGGCTGGACTTCGACGTGGACGGGGCGCCGCTCGCGGAGCTGCCCGGCGAGGACGGCGCGACGGGCGCGCTGCTGGACGAGGCGCTCGCCGCCCGCCCGGAGTTCGCTGCGCTCGAGCGGGAGCGCGCGGCGCTCGAGGCCACGCTCGCCTCGGTCCGCGGGACCTACTGGCCGCAGCTGTCCGCCACCGTCGGCGCCACCGAGGGAGGCGCGGATTTGACCGCGCTCGCATGGAACGTGAACGGTGGCGTCAACTTGATTTGGCCGCTGTACCAGGGCGGGCTGTCCAGCGCGCAGGTGGCGGAGGCAGAGGCCAACCTCCGCGCCCACGCGGCGCGCGTTGCCACCCGGCGGCAGCAGGTGCGGCTGGAGGTGGAGCAGGCCCG
>VGRA01000653.1 GCA_016875515.1 Deltaproteobacteria bacterium
CGCCTTTCACCACAAAACTATAACCCGCCTGCCTGACAACCGCCCGGCCTTCCATGGGACAGGCCTGGATCCTGCGGCCCCCGCCCGGGGCCCCCGAGGACCCCACCCCCACGGCGCAGACCACGCGCCCCTCCCGGTCGACCACCACGGGCACCTTGTCCCTGCACTCGGCCGGGACCCGGGCGTCCACGAGCAGGTCCTTCAGGCGCCCACCGCCGCGCAGTACGTCTCCGGGGTGGGGCGCTCGGACGGACAGCTCCCCGTCCGGGACGCGCCGCCACCACGCTGCATCCCCTCCCGTTTCCAGCCCCAGCCGCCAGCCCGACGGCGGGTGGTCCAGCCATTCCCCCTCCCCAAGTGCCCACACCTCAGCCCCTCCGTCCTGGGCAGGCCCCCTTCCCAGGGGCACCACGCGCAGGCGTCCTCCCGCGCTGCGAAGCTGGCGCACCCCGGGCAGCGTCAGCCGGCCCGGCCGCTCCAGCACCCCGAGCGCCGCCCCCAGCACCGCTGCGTCCACGGCCACCCCCTCGGACTCCAGCAGCCCGCGCACCGCCCGCCGCCGCAGGGGAAGCGCCAGGGCGTTCAGTCCCACCGCGTCCCAGCCCCCCCCGTCCAACGCCAGGCGCCGGAGGGCGGCGGCGGCCGTCTCCTCCAGCCACGCCTCGTCCTCTGCGGCCCGTGCAGCGAACCGCGCAAGGGCTTCCAGTGAAGCGGGGCCCAGCACCTGCTCGATCACCGGGAGGAGCTGCTGGCGGACCCGCACCCGGGAGAAGCGCAGCTGCTGGTTCATGGGGTCCTCCGCCGGGGTGACGCCCCGGGCCGCCACCCAGCCCCTCAACTCCGCCCGCCCCACCTGAAGCAGCGGCCGCACCACCGCGCCCCGCCGCTCCCGGATGGCCGCTGCCCCGCGAAGATCTGCCCCGCGTCCCAGCCGCAGCAGCAACGTCTCCACCTGGTCCTCCCGGGTGTGGGCGGTGGCAACGAGCGCCAGCCCCCGATCCCGCCGGCAGGACTCGAGCGCAGAGTACCGGGCCGCCCGGGCCCCGGCCTCCAGGTTTCCCCGCGCCGGCACCTGCGCCCGGAGCGGATGGAAGATCACCCCGAGCCGCTCACACAACGCAGCCACCACCGCCTGCTCTCCGGCCGAGCCCGGGCGCAGGCCGTGGTCCACGCACGCCACCTCGAGCTGGAGCCCCAGCGAGGGGGCCAGCTCCCGCGTTCCCATCAGCATCCCCAGCGAGTCCGCCCCGCCGGACACGGCCAGCAGCACGCGGCCGCCGGCTCCCCCCACCCGCCTCCACCCCGCCTCCATCCGCCCCAGCAGGTCTGCCGCCCCCGAAACACTGCAAGCGCCAGTCATATATTGGTTTTTTTTCGTCACGGACCTTTGTTTGCGCTGCGAGGGCGACCTTTTTAAAGGTTTGGGGAATGGCGGGGCCGGCTTGCAGGTTGTACCGGCCGCACAAGACATTTCGAGATGGGATCCCAGGGTTTCCCCCTCCCCCTGGGTTCCACGGGGTTGGCGGGCACGTTCGTCCCCACCCCACTTTCCGGCGCGCCCCGGGATCCCGCGTGGATTCCGGGGCGTTCCCTTGTCCGGGGCCCCGGATCAGCGCGGCGTGGGGCCGTACCAGGAGACCTTTCCCGAGGGGATGGTGAGTTTCAGGTCCGGGCTGCAGGCCAGGTCCCCCGCGCTGCGCAGGCCCAAGCGCCCCAGCGCCCCGGACGCGAGCGGACCTGACGGCACCACCACCGGTTCGCTGCCGCCGTCCAGCGCGGTGCCTCCGTCCGGCGCCCCGGCACGCGGCCACAGCACGTCTGCCACGTGGAGCACCTGGCAGGGGGCCCCGAGCATCCACGCCTCGGGCGGCAGGGGAAGCTCCGCGGCAGGGGTGGGGCGTCCCCGGAAGTACAGCCGCACCACGGGCGAGGGGGCGGTGAAGCAGCGCCCGGCCCCGGTGGGGGCGCTGGTGGCGGGGGCGTCGTTGGCCACGCAGGCCTCCCCGGCGCCGCACTGGCAGGCAGCCCCGTCCAGGCAGCTGGTGCCATCCACGGTGCAGGCCCCGGCGCCGGCGGGGGCCCGGGCATCCTTGAAGTAGTGGACCAGCACCTTGTAGCGGCACGGCCCGGCGGCGCAGGCCGCGTCGTGCTCGGGGCCGTTGAGGGAGATGTTCTCCACCAGCTGGCCCTGCCCGGTGTCGTCCACGTTGAGGCGGGGATCATCCGCGCTCCCGGGCTGCCCCCAGTCGAAGTTGAAGCCGGGGATGTTCTTGCCCACGGCGGCGGCGTAGCCGTTGAGATCCCCGGCGGTGGTGCCCACGCTGCCCGGGGTGGCCCCCTG
>VGRA01000654.1 GCA_016875515.1 Deltaproteobacteria bacterium
CCCGCCCCGCCCGCCGGTGGTCCGGCGCAGGGGCTGCAGTTGCCCCGCGCTGGTGCGCCGGCCCGCCTGGGACGTGGTGGTGGTGCGCCGCACCAGCTTGATGGCCGCCGGCGCGTCCTCGTCTCCCATGCCCTCGGGAGCGGGGGGGCCGGGATGCGCCGTGGGGCGCGCGCCGGTCCGGCTGGGCGTCCGCTCGCGCTGGGGGACGCTCGGGCCGCTCACCCGGCGCCGGAGGCCGGACCCCGTGGGAGGGGAGCCGGGCGGCGCGTTCCAGGCCTCGGAGGGCTGCGCTCCCCGGACCTGCTGCGAGCCGGTGTTGCGCGGGGCGCTGTGCTTGCCAGAGGGGGCCGGCTGCACCGACTCCCGCGAGGGGGCCTGGACGCCCTGCGCCGGCTCGTCCTCGATGTCCTGTCCCAGCGCGGCGAGCTTGCGGTCCTGCTCCTCCCGCCCCGGGAAGAGCAGGCGCATCAGCTCCGACAGCTGCACGCTGGTGGCCACCCAGCGCATCTCCAGCAGCAGCTCCTCGAGCGCCATCTGGAAGGCGCGCGCGTCCGGGTACCGGTCCTCGGGGTTGCGCGCCAGGGCCCGCATCACCACGTCGTCCAGCTCGGCGGGGATCTCCGCCACGGCCGAGGGAGGATCGATCTTGCAGTCGAGCGCCGCCGACAGCGTGGCGATGTCGCCGTCCCGCTTGAGCGGCCGCCTGTTGGTGAGCAACTCGTACAGCACCAGCCCGAGCGCGAAGAGGTCGCTGCGGTTGTCCAGCGGCTTGCCGGCCGCCTGCTCCGGGGACATGTAGACGAACTTGCCCTTGATGGCCCCGGCCTGCGTGTGGTTCTGCTGGTTGGCCGCCTTGGCAATGCCGAAGTCCACCAGCTTCACGCTCCCGTCAAAGCTGACCAGGATGTTCTGCGGGGAGATGTCCCGGTGGACGACCTTCATGGGGCGTCCCTGGTCGTCGTTCTGGGAGTGGGCGTAGTGGAGCCCGTCACAGCAGGCCGCCACCACCCGGATGGCGAGCGCCTGAGAGATCCATTGGTTGCGATCATACGCCTGCCGCATCACCTGCCCGAGGTCCTCGCCCCGCACGTACTCCATGGCAATGAAGTAGCTGCCCGTGACTTCGTCCCGGCCGAACTCGAAGATCTGCGCGACGTTGGGGTGGCTGAACCGCGCTACCATCTTCGCCTCGTTGAGGAACATCCGGATGAACTCGGGGTCATCCGCCAGGTGCGGGAGGATCCGCTTGACCACGACCTCCTTCCGGAAGCCCTCAATACCGGACTGCCGCGCAAACCAGACCTCGGCCATTCCACCGGTCGCGATCTTCTTGAGCAGTTGGTATTTGCCGATGAACTGTGGCTGTGGGTTCATCCTCGGCCGGGGAAAGCCGGGTCAGCGGACCCGGTGAATCAAGAAAAACAACGTAAGCCAGCCCCCACGTCCCTGCAACGCTCGGAAGGAGAGCCGTGACGACTGCCGCCCCCGCCCTGCTGCTGCTGCTCACCGTTGACGCGGATCCCACCCAACGCCTGCCCAGGGACCAGGCCCGGTTCGCCCTCTCCGAGGTGGGCTCGCGCGTGGACTGGTCCGACGCGGAGGACCGGGTCCAACTGTCCGCCCGGCCCGGCATGCCCCGCGCGGGGGAGACGGTCACCTTCTCCGTGCAGGTAGGCAGCTTCCAGGGGCCACAGGACACGGGCCCGGTGGTGCTGTCGCTGCGCCCGCCGGACGGGCGCGCCGTGGTGGACGTGCCGCTCGCCCCCAGCCCCCGGGGGGGCCTCGGCGGCACCGCCACGCTGGACGCGGAAGGCGCCTGGACCGTGGACCTGCGCTTCCGCACCACCCGGGCCAAGCACCTGCAGGCGGACCTCCCGGTGGCGGCGCCGCGGCGCTTCCCCTGGCTGGAACTGGTCGGGTTGGGTTCGCTCGCGGCCGCGCTCACGTGGGCAGCCCTGCGCGCCACCTCCCGCCGCGGCCCCCGCTCCCCGCCCGAGCCCGAGGCCCCCGGCGCGCCTGTTCCTCCCCCCAGCACGCCGGTGCCTCCTGGAGAGGGTTGCCCGCCGCCCAGCCCGTAAAAAGGCAGGGGCCCCGGGGACGGGCTTCCGCCCCGCCCGGCCCCGCAGCCCGGACCGCTGCCCCCTTCCGCTTTCGTCCGGCAGACAGCCCGCCCTCCCGCGCAACGTCTCCGGAAACGCCCGCCGCACGGTCTGCGCGTTGCAGCAGGCGCCTCCCCGGCGGGGCCGCGGGGTGCCTGGGGTTGGAGGGCGGCGCGGGCGAGTGGGCAGGCGCTTCGCAGCCCCGCCGTTTTGACGCAGACTGCCTGCCCCCATGCC
>VGRA01000655.1 GCA_016875515.1 Deltaproteobacteria bacterium
AGGTCCACCAGGGCCGTCACGGGGCCGTAGGCGCGCCCGTTCTCCAGCGCCTTCACGTCTGCGCACGACACCGAGAGCAGCGACAGGCACACAACGGGGAGGATTCGCATGCCGTTTCGGATAACGGCAGGCGCCTGGGCTTTCAACACCGGGACGAAAGGCTCAGAACGGGTTCTCCTTGAGTTGCTCGGTCTCCCGGGACGGTGCCGCCCCGCTGCCTGCACCGGGACGCTTGACCGGCGCCACCGGGGCCTTGAGCCGCTCCATCGTCACGGGAAACTCCTGGTCCGACTCGAACCGGACCTTCAGGAGGGACTCCTTGAAGCCCTCGGCGCGGAAGGTCAGCTCCAGCAGCGTCCCCCTGGAACGCTCGAGCACCAGCGGGGTGCTCCCCAGGGCAATGTCTCCTTCGAATACGCGAAACGGCTCCGCGGCGCTGGTGAAGCGCATCCGGACGAAAGCCGGCCTGGCCACCGCGGCCGGGTCCGCAGGGAGGGCGGGCGCCGCGGGAGCCGGCGCGGGTGCGGGGATGGCCGTGTGGGCGCGGTCCGACATCTTCGACCGGACCTCCGTCCGCGCAGCGCCGGGCTTGCCGTCCTCGTCCTTTCCCGCCAGCAGGACCACGACCGCCACGCATCCCAGCACCGCCGCGACGACCAGCACCGTGGTGATCACCCTGCGGGGCCCCATGGCCTCCGAGGACTCGCTCGGGACGGGAAGGAGGGCGTCCTCGCGCCCGGGTGCGCGGGCGGGCGCCTGCCTGGACACCGACTGCTGTTTCCCTGCTTCCGGGGGCCGGACCACCGAGGCCGCCACCGCCGGCACGCGCGCGCCGGAGACGGGCCGGTTCGCGCGCGCCGGGATGGGCCGAGGGCCCAGGGAGGCGGTGGTTGCCTCGCCGGCGAGCGCCTCGCAGACGTCCTCCATGGACTGTGGCCGCGCGGACGGCACCTTCTCCAGCATCTGGAACGCGAGGGCCTGCAGGGCCTGGGGAACCCGGGCGCTCACCTCATCCGGGAAGGGAGGCGGCTGCTCGGTGACGTGCTTCACAATCAACATGGAGGAGGTCTCCGCGTCGAAGGTGGGCCTGCCGCTGAGCAGCTCGTACAGGATGAGCCCGAGGGCGTAGATGTCGCTGCGGGCATCCACGGCGGTGCCCTGCGCCTGCTCGGGGGCCATGTATTGCGGCGTGCCTACCACCATCCCCACGGCGGTCTGCCCCGGCTGTCCCTTGCGGGTGGCCACCTTGGCCACGCCGAAGTCGAGCACCTTCACGAAGTCCGGCTGCCCGGGGCGCTGCAGCACCATGACGTTCTCGGGCTTGAGGTCCCGGTGGACAATCCCCTTGGCGTGCGCGGCGCCCAGGGCCCGGGCTACCTGGGTCACCAGGTACACCGCGCGCTGGGGAGGGAGCGCCCCCGCCTCCCGGACGAGCGCGTCCAGCGTCTGGCCGTCCACGTACTCCATGACGAAGTAGAAGCGGCCCGCGGACGTGCGGCCGAAGTCCGAGACGTCAATGATGTTCTGCTGGCCGATCTGGCTGGCGGCCACCGCCTCGCGCTTGAAGCGGGTGACGAACTCCGGGTCTGCGGAGAGCTCCGGGCGCATGACTTTCAGCGCCAGCTGCTTTCCCAGCTCCACGTGCTGGGCGCGGTACACCTCTCCCATCCCGCCCTCGGCCAGCTTGCCGACGATCTCGTAGCGGCCGTCCACCACCGTGCCCGGAGGGAGGACGGAGCTGAGCAGCGTGGCCCCCAGCGCCTCCGTCTGATCCTCCTCGTCGTCGCCCATCTCCACGGCAGAGAGCACGGACCGCCGCTGGGAGATCCTCGCGGTCACGGTGGATGTCTGCGGAGGAGTGGCGCCCAGGCGCGCCATGGTGCCGCTCGGCCCCGCCGCACGGGCTGGTTCCCGGAGGACCAGTTCCACCCCGCCGAAGGCCACGAAGCTGCCCGGGGAGAGGACGCCCTCGTGGGCAGGCGCGCCGTCCAGCAGGAGGTCCCCCACTCCCGAGACATCCCTCACCCGGGGGAGCCCGTCCTGGGCCACCCATATCTCGAGGTGCTGGTCCGCCACGCCCGGCTCCGGCATTTGCAGGGCGCACGCGGGGCCGGCGCCCACCCTGAAGCGGGGGCCGGGAAATGGCAGGCAGGTTCCCCGCCGCTTCCCCTTGCTGATGACGAACTCGAACACACCCATGGGAGTTTAGAGTGAACCACACGCCCCCGGCCATTTCAGCTTTCCGGCCTCGGGTACCGCCCGGCCCCTCAGCGGGACAGGACGAACAGCACCGCCGCGGTGACCGCCGCCACCCCGGCCGCCACGAACGCGCCG
>VGRA01000656.1 GCA_016875515.1 Deltaproteobacteria bacterium
CCGAAGAAGTCATGCGGCGTGGGCAGCGGGACGGGCGAGCCGTCCAGCGCGACGAGCCCTACGTCCACCGCGCCGCCGCGGCTGTGCGCGCTGCCGCCGCGCGCGGGGTCCGCCACGTAGCCGCGCCGCGGGAAGGCCTCCCACATCCGCTGCTGGATGCTGGGCGGGCGGTAGCAGTCGTACAGCAGGAGCCGGAACCCTTGTGACCGGAGCGCCCGCGCAGCCTCGGCCAACGGCGCTGCCGCCTCTGCGCGGAGCAGGCAGCGCGCCCGCGGCGGGTACAGCCGCCGCTTGAGGAAGTTGTCCTCGCCCGCGTAGCGCAGCTGCACCACCGCGTCAGGGATGGCCTCCGCCACGTCCACGAGCGGCGCGGGCGCGGTGGAGAGCAACCCCGCAGCGAGCAACGCGCCCGGATTCATACGTAGCGCGTGGGGTCTGCCACGCCTGCCTCGCGGAAGCCCTTCGCGCGCAGCTGGCAGCTGTCACAGCGCCGGCACGCCAGCCCCTCCGGGGACGGGTCGTAGCAACTGTGGGTCATGCCGTAGTCCACGCCCAGCGCCATTCCCGCCCGGATGATGTCTGCCTTGCTCATCCCGGACAGCGGCGCGCGCACGGTGAATTTCCCGCCCTCCACCCCTGCCCGCGTGGCCAGCCCCGCCAACTGCTCGAAGCCACGGATGAACTCCGGCCGGCAGTCCGGGTAGCCGCTGTAGTCCACTGCATTCACGCCGATGTAGAGGTCCTGCGCCCCCACCACCTCCGCCAACCCCAGCGCGAGCGCCAGCATGAGGGTGTTGCGCGCCGGGACGTAGGTGGACGGGATGCCGTGGGACATCTCCCCTTCCGGGCGGTCCTTGGGCACCTCCAGGTCCGCCGTCAGCGCGGAGCCGCCAATGGCGCGCAGGCCAAGGGTCACCACGCGGAAGTCCGCCACGCCGAAGGCCTGGGCCACCGCGCGCGCGCGCTCAATTTCCACGGCATGACGCTGGCCGTAGGAGACGCACAGGCACACCGGCTCGAAGCCTGCCGCCTTCGCCATGGCCAGGCAGGTGGTGGAGTCCAGCCCACCGGACAGCAGGACCACGGCACGTCGCGTCATCGCCTCACCCCGCGCACCGCGTAGCGCATGCTGCACGCGGCGCAGAAACAACCTTCCCCCGGCTGGATGTCGTCCTGGAGCTCGCCGCACGCGCGCACCGCGTCGAAGCCGCGCGCGGAGGTGACGGGCAGGGCGAGCGCCCCACCGTCCGCGCCCACCGTGGGCATCCCCCCGTCCAGCGGGGAGGCCGGGCAGGCGCGGCCGAGCACCTCGTCCTGCTCCAGCGAGACGAGCGCCACCTCCAGCCGTTCCTCCAGCGTCACGCCGCTGCACGCGCAGCCCGCGTCCCGCTGCTCGCCCGAGCACCCGCAGTCCGCAAAGGTGCGGGGGGCGCGGTAGGTGGTGCGGAGCACCTGCCCGTCAAAGGTGGCCGGCCGCTCGATGCCGTTGAGCGTCACCGCCACCTCGCCCCCGTCCAGCGCCCGGGTGACGCGGATGGTGAAGGACAGCGTGGACGCGCCGGTCTCCTCGTAGGTGCAGGTGGAGGCCACGGGCTCGGCCGTTAGCTCGAAGTTGCCGAGCACCTCCTCGTCCGGTGCGGCGGCGGTGTCCACGCAGCCGGCGAGCAGCACGGCCAGGGCGTACAAGGGCCAGCAGTCACTCACGCGGGCCGGCCCTCCGCAGAGGCAAGCAGGGCCTGGGCCTCCTCCAGCGAGCCGTCCAGGCGGAGCGCCTCCGCCGCGGCGGCGGCCGCCTGCTTCGGCGCGGAGAGGGGGCCAAGGAACAGCTGCGCGAGCCGAACCAGCACCTCGGCCCGCCGCCCCGGCGCCTCCAGCACGAGCAGCTGCCGGTCCAGCCAGTCAGCCTCGGCCTGCACGTCCTCGCGGCGCCGCGACAGCTCGGCCCCCGTACGGGCCACGTCTGCCGAGCGCCTCAGCTCGAAGGCGTGCAGCAGCGCCTCCTCCGCGGCCACCAGGTCGAACGTCGCGTCCCGGAGGAGCGCTGCGCGCTGCAGCTCCAGCGCCACCGCCGCGTCCACGTCCCCCGCGTCCTCCTTGAGGGCGCGCAGCTGGGCGAGCGCGTCCAGCGCGGGGCCGGCCTGCCCGGCCAGCTCGAACAGCTGCGCCTGCTCGGCGAGCAGCCCACCCGCGGCCTCCACGCGCCCGCGGCGAAGTTCCAGGGCCACGAGCTTCCCGTAGGCCTCGGCCAGCGCGGGCCCCACGCCTGCGCGGCGGGCCTGCACCACGCGGCCCAGGCAGGCGGCCCGGCGGGCGTCGTCCGGTGCCGACTCGG
>VGRA01000657.1 GCA_016875515.1 Deltaproteobacteria bacterium
GCAGGGCCCGGCCGGCGGGGCGGCCTTGCCTCCGCCCGCGGTGAAGTGGCCATCCCACCACCCCGCTGGGCGCGCCAGGGCGAAGAGGGCCGGGATGGACGCGGGCGCGGGGGGCTGCGCATCCGCTTGCGGCACGGCCAGCATCCACTCCAGCGCGGCCACGGCGTCCGGCATCCCAGGGCGGCCCCGGTGGAAGTCCACGAAGCTGGCCTGGTCTTCGAGCGCGGCCGTGCGCTTGCGCAGCTGCGACAGGTACACCACGCGGATGCCGCGCTCCTCGTCGTCCGTGAGCTCGGGGAAGGCGCGACGCACCTGGGCGACCACCTCCGTGGCCTCCATGCGGGACAGCTCGTGCAGGGACGCGAAGAGATCCCGCCCCCAGCCCTCCGCGTCGAACGAGGTGTTGGGCGCGCCGAGCCAGACCTCGTCGGTGGGTTGGCCGTTGGCGTCGTATCCGCGCGCGGCGTGGCAGCCGGCGCAGCCCACGGCGGCCACCTCCAGAGTGAAGCCCGGCCCGAGCGCGAGCTGGCCCGACACCAGCCCCAGCGGATGCCGTGGCGTGGGCGCCGGGGTCCGCTCGGGCCAATTGGCGATCCGCTTCGGGACGAACAGGCCGTAGCGCCGCAGCAACTGCAGGGCCCCTTGCTCGGTGAAGGGCGCATCGTCGGGGTTGCGGAAGAGCAGCAGCCCCGTGGCCGCGAGCTTCCACGGCATGGCCTGCGCCTGCAGCGTCTCCGCCGAGAGCGCCGAGAATTCCCCGAAGAGGAACCCCTGAGCGCCGGGGTCCTCCGCTCCGTAGGCCGCGCGCCGCTCCACGAGCGCAGCGGAAGGTGCGGGGACCGGCGTGCAGGAGGTGCCGAGCGCGGCGGCGAAGAGGACGGCGCGGGCGGAGCGGATGGGAGTGTTCACGGGCGGAGCGGGACTGTAGCGCGGCGCAGGTCTGTTAGACTGGTCTCCCATGTCCCGACTGGCTTTCGCGTGGGTCTCCCTGGCACTGGCATTCGCGCTCGCCGCGTGCGGCCCCTCCACCACCGTACCCGGGTTGGAGCCCGGGCACGACATCGCCGGGTCGCTCCAGGCCATCACTTGGAACGGCTCGCAGTGGCAGCCCACGCCAGCGGTGCTCTCGGCGGGAGACCAGCAGCAGGTCGGCTACAACGGCTCGCCGCAGGTGGGCAGCTACTGCACGAGCAGCAACCCCTGGGCCTGCTCCTGCGGGGCGCACCCCGCGTGCAGCTCGGGGCTGCCGGGAACGCTGCAGTTCGCCAGCTACCTGAGGCAGAGGTTTCCGCAGGTCACCAGCACCGGCGGCGTGGGCTCCTGCTGCAGGCAGGTGGCAGGCGGATCCGGCACCTACCTGAGCGTGCACAGCCTCGGGCGCGCCATTGACCTGATGATCCCGGAGACGGCGCCGGGAGTCGCGGACAACGCCAAGGGGGATCCCATTGCCGCGTGGCTCATCCAGAACGCGCAGTCCATTGGCGTCCAGTACATCGTGTGGGACCAGGCCCAGTGGAGCACGAGCAAGGCGCCGGGCAACCGCTACGGCCCCTACACCGGCTCCCTCTCACACACGAACCACCTGCACGTGGAACTCAACCTGGCCGGGGCCAACAAGCAGACCCCCTTCTTCACCGGTGGGGCCATCAACCAGCCCGCGCAGAACTGCACCGCGCGGTGCAACGGCAGCGTCATCGTGCAGGCGGATTGCTCCACGGGTGACTGCGCAGCCTACGGCGCCACCTGCATCGCGGATCCCAACCCGCGGTGCCTGTACGCCCAGTGCCCTCCCACGGGGACGGCCACGGTGTGCCTGGACGCCTCGCGGATCACCACCTGCAACGACGGTATCCCCTCGCCCCCGGGGGACTGTGCCGCGTATGGCTGCTTCTGCTCCACCGCCGGCGTTGCCTCCACGGCAGCGCGCTGCGTGCTGTCCCTGTGTGTCCCGGGGCCCTCTGCGGTGCCGGTGGCCCACGTGGGTTGTTCCATCACCTTCGGGAAGAAGTTGGACTGCGACGCCAACGGGGTGGGCACGGAGGTCGCTTGTTCGGCCGGTCAGGCCTGCTCGGTGGCAGATGGCACCGCGCGCTGCGTGCCACCGCTGGTCGAGTGCCCCGCGCCGTCCGGTGGCACCCCATTGGACAGGATGGTCTGCCTGCAGGGCGGCAAGCTCGCCCGCTGCTTCAACGGCAACATCATCGACGCGGACGAGTGTGGCGAGGGCAGCACCTGCTCGGACGCCGGCGGCGCAGCACGGTGCGTCAACGCGGCGTGCCTGGCGGCGGGCAACCCGGACAGCTTCTGCACGCCCGAAGGGGCGCGGGC
>VGRA01000658.1 GCA_016875515.1 Deltaproteobacteria bacterium
CCTCGCTCACGGCGCAGCCCCGGCGTGGCTGGCCGCCCCCGCCCCCGCGCCCGCGCCGGAACGCAGCTGCGGCTCCCGCGGAGCGGTGAGCAGCTGGTACACGTAGTACGAGCGCAGGACGCGCTTCACGTAGTTGCGCGTCTCGGCAATGGGGATCTCCTCCACCCACTCGTCGCGCGCGAGCGTGGGGCGGGCGTCCAGCCACTTGCGCACCGCCTGGGGCCCCGCGTTGTAGCTGCCTACCGCATAGCGCATTTCCCCCCCCCACTTCTGGAGCAGCTCGCCCAGAAAGGTGGCTCCGAGCCGCAGGTTGAGTTCCGGGTCCAACAAAGCCGCGTGGCTGGGGGCTGGCAGCTTCAGCTTCTTCGCTACCACCCGCGCCGTGCCGGGCATCAGCTGGGTGAGCCCGAGCGCCCCCACCCAGCTGCGCGCGCGGGGGTCCAGCGCGCTCTCCTCCCGCATAAGCCCCTGCAGGAGATCCGGGTCCAGCCCCGCCGCGCCAGCGTGCCTCTCCACCAGGTCCCGGTACGCCGTGGGGTACGCCAACTCCCAGAGCGAACGGTTCTCCACCGAGATCCGCCCGCCGAGCTCCTTGCGCAGCGCCGTCCGGGCCACCCAGTGGGCCATCCGCGTGTCACCTGCCCGCGAGAGAAGCAGCACGAGCAGGCGAAGGGCGCTTGGCGAGGCCTGCGCGCGGGTGGCAGACAACAACTCCTGCACGGCGACCTCGGTGAATCCCAGCCGAAGCAGCTCCACCCCTGCGAGGAAGCGGGGCTCCGCGCCCAGCGCGCCCGCGTCTGCCGGGAGGATGGGCCGTCCCGCCTCCGCGGCAGTCGCCTCGGCCGCTGCGCGCCGGGCCGCGGCCGGGTCCACGCGCGCCAATTCCTCCCGGGCGAGCCCGCCGTAGTACGAAGCCGGCTGCGTGGAGACCAGCTCCTCCCACGACGAGACCGCGCCGGCCACCTCGCCGCGGGCGTGCTGCACCCGGCCCAACCAATAGGTCGCCCGCTCGCGCGCCTGTGCCTCGGGGTTCTCGTCCGGGAGTTCCCGGGCCTGCCGGAGCAGGGCTGCAGCTTCGTCCAATTTTCCCGCCCGGCGGAGGAGCCAGGCCCGCCGGAAGAGCGCGTCCGCGGCGTAGTCCCCGAGCGGCGGCGCACCGGGGATCTTCTCCAGCAGCGCCAGTGCCCGCTCGTCCCGCCCGGCGCGGGACTCCAGGTCTGCCGCGAAGTAGAGCGCATCGTCCGCGAAGGGGTGCTGGGGCTGCTCCTCGGCGAGCAGGACGTAGGTGCGCAAGCCGTCTGCCGGCTTGGCGAACGACTGCGCCGAGGCGAGCAGGTACAAGGCCCGGGCCCGCGTGTCCGGATCACCGCACTCCGCCGCCAGGGGCTCCAACGCGCTGATCGTCCTGGCGAACTGCCGGTCCTTGCGCAGCGCCTTGCCCACGTAGAAGTGGGCGCGGCACCCCAGCGCCGTGCGCGGAGACAGCGAGGCGAGCTTCGGTGACAGCAGCGCCACCACCTCCCGGGTGCGGTGCGCGTCCAGCAGGGACTCTGCCCTGTCCACCACGTCCACGTCCGCGAAGTCGGCCTTCAGCCGCTTCATGCGGGCCTCTGCCTCCCGCGCCTGGGACGAGGCCGGGAAGCGCGCCCACACGCGGGAGAGTGCAGTGCGCTCCCCTTGGACGTCCTTCAGCTCCCGCGCCAGGTCCGCCGCGAGCAGCCAGCACTCGGGCGTGGCGCGACGTCCTCCTTGCGCCTCCAGCACCGGCGCGAGCGAGGCGCGCGCCGCGGACAGCTGCCGGGCGGTGCGCTGCGCACGGGCCAACAGCACCCGGGCGTCCACGAAGAGGCGGGACTGCTCCGGGACGGCGAGCAACTGCTCCGCCGCCCGGGCCGCCTGCCCCAGCCCTGCGCGGGCCCGCCCCGCGTAGAAGTGGCACCGGTCCGAGAGCGCCGGGTACCCGGGGGCGATCGCCTCGAACGCCGCGGCGGAGGCCTCCTCGTCTCCGTCCTTGAGCGCGGCGTAGGCGGCCAGGTAGCGCACCGGGGCCGTCTGAGCGGCTGCGGCGAGCAGCGCGCGCGCCCGGGCAAACCGCCCCTCCTCAACCGCCTCCCGCGCTGCCCGCAGTTCCCCGTCCGCGAAGTAGGGCGTGAGGCGGGCCTCGTCGTACATGTCGACAGGCGCGGCGGCCGCGGGCGGCAAGCCGGGGTCGGCCGAGGGCGGAAACGCGGTGTTGACCGCCTGGAACAACGCCCCCGCCGGACCGGACGGCGGCGGGGGGGCCTCGCCCGGCGAAGCAGAGAACAGGGACAGGGAGAGGACCGCGAG
>VGRA01000659.1 GCA_016875515.1 Deltaproteobacteria bacterium
CTGGGACAGCAAGCGCCTCTTCTCGTCCTCGATCACCACGGAGATCCCGTCCAGCGCCGCCGCCGTGCCGGCCTCCGTCACGCGGCCGGAGATCTCTCCCGTGGTGGTGGGCGTGCGCTCGCGCTCGTCCGAGATCGCGTAGGCCACCTTCTGCACCGAGGCGATGTCCCCGTTGCCCACGGCCAGGTAGCCGCTGAAGCTGAAGCTCTCACCTGCTGGCACGCTCTCCGGCGCCTTGGCCCAAAAGCTCCCGAGGAAGCTGCTGGAGGAGACCGGGATCAGCAGCGAGTCGGACTTCGCCCCCGGGTAGAAGGCCGCGTTGGCCCCCATGTAGCTGGGACCCCGGCGGCCAGCCACGAGCGCGTAGCTGACCGAGTCCCCCTCGGTGGCCCACATGGAGGAGACCGCGCCCGGCAGCGCGTCCAGCTTGGACTCGCGCTTGTAGGCCACCTCTTCCAGGTAGTACCGCATGTCGAAGCCTGGCTCGCCGGGAACGAACAGCCGCTGCCCCTCTCCCAGCAGGGTGATGAAGCCGAACGGGATGGAGAGCGGGAAGCTGGCGGCGCGCCCGTCCTTCGCCTCGTTCTTCATCGTCACGGCGATCTTCAGGTACTGCTTCCCGGGCTCGAGGACGTAGTCCACGGTGTAGGAAAGCGGGACCTGCGGGATCACCGTCTCGTTGAGCGGGCGGGCAATGGAGACGAAGTCCCCGGACACGCCGCTCACGCGGACCACGGCGGCCTTCCCGTCCGAGCCGTCCGCCGCCACCTCCACCTTGGTGGGCTCAATGGCCTGCAGGAAGAACGCCGGGAACATCTCCGTGAAGCCGTCCTTGCCCTTTGGCCCGGACGCCGGGGACGGGGCCGCGCTGCGCACCAGGTCCACGTCGACGAGGGACCCACCGAACGCGCCGAAGCCGCGGGACGTGCCCACGTCCTGGATGACCGCGTGGATGAGGCCGTTGGAGATCTTGAAGTCCCCGGTCTCCCCCAGCGCGCGCTGTCCACCGATGAGGTCGCTCCGGTTCTTCACCTGGAAGGCGGTGGCCGGCGGAGGCGGCCGCGTGCAGCCCGCCACCACCACTGCGCAGAGGATGAGAAGGCTCGCTCGCATGGGCGTCCCCGGCTACCAGGTAACGTGGAGCATGGCATCCACGCTGTCATTGGCCACCGTGGTGGCCTTCTCCTCGGCATGCAGGCGGTATTGCACCAGCAGCCGCGTCCCCTTCGCCAGGCGGTAGCCAGCCATGGCCGTCACCTCCGTCACCTGGTCCGCCTGCTGGCCGCTGGAGGGCTCCAGCACCGCGCCGCGGACTGCCCCCTCCAGGCCGGTTGCCTCGTGGACGTACCGCGCCTGGGCCAGCACGCCCCACGCGCGGTCTGCCGGGAGCGCGTCCGAGTAGGTCACGTCCCTGCCGAGGAAGCCCACCAGCGCCTGCAGCCCGCCCGCGGACACCGCCACGTCCGCGCCGTAGCCCAGCTCGGAGCCGTAGATGCGGTTGGGCCTCGTCCCCAGCGCCCGGGTGTTCTGGTAGCCGTTGATCCCCAACGTCACCCGCTGCGTCCAGTCCAGTTCTACGCGGCCAAACGTGGCGAGCGCGTTGTTGTCGTTGAACAGCGCGTTCTGGCCGTTGCCGTTGAACACGCCCACCGCGTACCGGGCGCCGAAGGACTCCCCGAAGGCCAGCCGCTCGGACGAGGCTTGCAGCCCCACCTGCCGCTCCGGCGCGAGCCCCTCGCGGGGGCCATACCCCTCCGGCGGCGCCAACCCGGAGGCGATCACGGAGCGGCCGGTGAATGGGATGGACCCGTCCGACAGGAGCATTTCGGCGTAGTAGGGCGGGCGGAACTGTCCCACGCGGAGGCCGATGGCCCGGTGTGCGCGGTAGTCCACGTACCCGTCCCGGAGTTCCACGGCGCGGTAGCCGGCGAGCGGGTCCTCCGCGGTCACGCGCGGCGCGGCGAACTCCACCGAGGCGGAGGTGGAGAGCTTCTCGTTGATCCGGAACGCGTGGTTGAGTCGGAAGTCCGCCAGCCGGAACCCGCCGCGCCCTCCGAGCAGGTCCTCGTCCCCCAGTGGCAGCGTGTAGAAGACGCCCACGCGCGCGAAGCCGGAGATCTCCATCCGCTCCAGCCAGGCCGGGGCCGTGGACGCAACCATGGGCGCGGGCGGCTGGGGCGCAGCCGCCGCGAGCGTGGGGGCAGCGGGCGCGGGCGGGGACACCGGCTCGGCGGGGACCTGGCTGAGCGTGGCGAGCAACGCAGCGGCAACGGCGGTCATGGGCGCATCTCCGGGGGCACGGCTGTCAACCGGCGGACAGTGGGCC
>VGRA01000660.1 GCA_016875515.1 Deltaproteobacteria bacterium
TCGACGCCGCCCATGGTGTACTCGCGCAGCCGGCCCTGGTTCCCGCACGTGGTGTCCAGGTTGGCCATGCCGCCGCACGCCAGGTCCGCCGAGTCGTTGGGCCGCTGCCCGGAATTGGAGGACTGCCGCCACCAGTCCCGCTTGAACAGCCCCGCGTAGGCGGTGGTGCGCAGGGCGAGCGTGTCGGTGAAAATGAACTCGTGCTGGGCGGAGAGGCCGAAGCGCTTGCCGTTGAACGTGTCGTGGCGGAACGGGTTCTGGCGCGGGTTGGCTGCGAACTCCGCCTCGGTGAGGCCCGAGTAGGTGAGCCGGCTGTCCTCCTGGTAGTAGCTGGCCTTCAGCGTCAGCCACTGTCGCGTCCCCAGTCCCACCAGCGCCTTGAATGTGACGTCGGTGAGCTCGGAGAAGGTGTTGTCCCGGGCCCCCATGCCGCGCTTGTGCATGAAAGAGCCGATGAGCCCGTTGTCTCCCACCACGCCGCCGGCCTGGCCGTTGACGTTGACGTAGTTCCGGTTGCCCGCGCTCAGCGTCACCCGCGCCGAGGGCCGGGAAGCGGGCATGGGGGTCAGGTAGTTGATGACGCCGCCGATGCTGCTGGGGCCATAGAGCAGCTGGCCGCCGCCCTTCAGCACCTCGATCCGCTCGAACCGCTCGATGGGCGGGTGGTAGTAGCTGGCGTTGTCCCCGTAGGGGGCCATGGACAGCGGCACGCCGTCCTCCAACAGCAGCACCTTGCGGGAGCGGTTGGGATCCAGCCCGCGGAGGCCGATGTTGGGCCGCAGCCCCAGCCCCTCCTCGTCCACCGCCACCACGCCCGGGACCTTCCGGAGCGCCTCGTTGGTGGTGAGGAGGTGGGCCTGCTCCAGCGCCTCCGCCTCCAGCTTCGCGGCGGATCCGGGCACCGCCTGGAGCGCCTCCTCCGAGTCCCCGAGCACCTCCACGGTGGGCAGCCGGACGGAAGGCGCAGGCTGCGGCGAGGCGACGGGCGCGTTCGGCTCGGCCGCCAGCGCCCCGGGTGCGGAGAGCACCAACGGGAGGCAGAGCAGTCGCAGGGTGCGGTACGGAGGCATGGCGGACACTCGTTTGTTTTTGAGAACGATTCGCAAACTCAAGTACCTTGTACCCGAGCGTGCACGGGCCGCGCAAGTGCCACTGGCAGGAAGGCGCGGCATGAGGCATAGCCCCGCCCCGACATGCCCAATATCCAGGTTGCCGGCGTCACCAAGGCCTTTGGTGGCAAGAAGCTGTTTGAGGACGTCAACACCAACTTCGCCGAGGGGCGGCGCTACGGCCTGACCGGCCCCAACGGGGCGGGCAAGTCCACCTTCATGAAGATCATGTCGGGGGCGCTGGAGCCGGACACCGGGGTGGTGAGCCGCCCGAAGAAGACGTCGGTGCTGAAGCAGGAGCAGAACGCCTTCGAGGAGATGCGGGTGTTGGACGCGGTGGTGATGGGCAACGCCGGCCTGTGGGCCGCCATGAAGGAGAAGGACGCGCTGCTGTCCAAGGCGGACATCACAGACGCGGACGGCAACCGGCTGGGGGACCTGGAGACGGTCATTGCCGAGGAGGACGGCTACACGGCGGAGTCGGACGCGGGGGAACTGCTGTCCGGCCTGGGCGTCCCGGATGGGCTCCACGACAAGCTCATGAAGGAGATCCCGGCGGGCATGAAGGTCCGGGGGCTCCTGGCGCAGGCGCTGTTCGGCAAGCCCGAGGCGCTGCTGCTGGACGAGCCCACCAACAACCTGGACCTGGAGTCCATCCACTGGCTGGAGGAGTTCCTCAAGAACTTCCAGGGCGTCCTCATCACCATCAGCCACGACCGGCACTTCCTCAACGAGGTGTGCACCCACATCGCGGACATCGACTACCAGGCCATCATCACCTACCCCGGCGGGTACGACGACATGGTGGTGGCCAAGGCGGACGTGCGGTCACGCGTGGAGTCGGAGAACTCCGAGAAGCAGAAGAAGATCAGCCAGCTGCAGGACTTCATTGCCCGGTTCTCGGCGGGCACGCGCTCCACGCAGGTGCAGAGCCGCAAGAAGCAGCTGGAGAAGCTGCAGCTGGCGGACCTGAAGCGCAGCAACATCGAGCGGCCGTTCATCAAGTTTGAGCAGAAGCGCCCCAGCGGGAAGCAGACGCTGACGCTGGAGGGGCTGACCAAGTCCTGGCCCGGCGTGACGGTGGCGAAGGACTTCCACGCGCTCGTCACGCGTGGGGAGAAGGTGGCCATCATCGGCACCACGGGGCTGGGCAAGTCCACCCTCCTCAAGATGCTGGTGGGCGAGGAGCTGCCGGACGCCGGCACCGTGGAG
>VGRA01000661.1 GCA_016875515.1 Deltaproteobacteria bacterium
GCACCGGGCCCGAGTAGACCGTCGCCGCGTCCAGCGCACCGGCCGACTCCAGCGGCACGGCCACGGGCGCCTGTGCCACGTTCTGGAAGGTGTTGCGGGCAAAGCCGGTCAGCCGCGCCGCGGTGAAGACGAACACGCCGTGGCCGCCCACGTCCTTGAAGGTGCAGTCCTCCACGGAGGCCCGCGTGTCCGCCACCTTGTCTCCCACCAGCAGCGCGCCGCGGATGTCCTCGCTGTCAATGAAGTTGGCGCAGCAGAGGGACGTCGGGTTGCCCGCGTGCTGGAACGTGGCGTGGGCAAACCGGTTGACGCCCGTGCCGGACAGCGAGACGAGGCTGATGCCCTTCCAGGAACCGGCGGCCGCCACCGTGCCGGTGAACACGATGGGCTCTTCCGCCGTGCCCACCGCGGTCACGAGGCCATAGTCCTGCACGATGAGCCCGGTGTTCGGCTGGAAGCACACCTGCGTGCCGGGGGCCACGGTGAGCGGCGCGTTGACGTAGAGCTCCCTCGTGACCACCACGTCGCACGGGGCCGGGGTGGCCGCCCACATGGTGGCCACGTCGATGTCCACCGAGCCCGGCAGGTTGCCGGCGCCACCGCCCGCCCCGCCTCCGGTCCCGCCACCAGTGCCACCGCCGCCCCCCGAACCGGCGTCAGGGGACGAGGAGGTTCCTCCGCAAGCAGGGGCAAGGGAGAGCAACGCGAGCGCGGCCAGGAGACGTGCAGGGGTGTTCACGGGTGCGCTGAATACAACGCCCGGCATCGCTCGCTCAATGGACCCCGGGCGGGCTTGGGGCGGTCACCGCAGGTGGGCAGGCGTTGCGACCAGCCCCACGGGGCAGGGGTTTGCGCCCGGGGACCGAACACCCGCAGCCGGTCCCGGTCGCAACACCGTTCCAGCCGCTGGCTGCCGCCCCTACCTCCCTCGCAGGCTCCGCCTCGCCGGGGCCCGCAGCAGCAACGCGTCCACCAGCGGTGAGAGCGCGCACATGAAGGCCTTCCGCCGGCGCACGGCGTTGGGCGTCCACGGCACCGGCCCGAGCACGGGCAGGCGGTGGCGGCGCATGAGCCACGCCGGGTTGTCCCGGACGGAGGCGTCCTTCGTCTTGCCGGACTGCACCAGCACCACGGCGAAGACCGGGATGCGGCGGGCGGCGAGCGCCTCCAGGGAGAGCGCCACGTGGTTGAGCGTGCCCAGCCCCGCGCGCGCCACGAGCACCACGGGCAGCTCGAGCGAGACGACCAGGTCCATCACCTCGCGGTGCTCGTCCAGCGGGACGAACAGGCCGCCCGCCCCCTCCACCACGAGCGCCCGCCCGTCGAAGCGGTGGAAGCCGCGGAGCGTCTCGGCCCACGAGGGCTGCAGGCCCGCCCTCGCCGCTGCCACGCCGGGGGCGACCGCCGGGCGGAAGCGGTGGACGTTCACCTGCTCGAGCGGGAGCGACCGCCCGCTCGCCTCCCAGAGCCGCCGGCTGTCCGAGTTGCCGCCACTCTCGTAGGGCTTGAACGCGGCGGGCCGCAGCCCCGCGCGCGCGAACAATTCCAGCAGCGCGCACGACACCTCGGTCTTGCCCACATGGGTGTCGGTCCCGGTGACGAACATCCGCGGCGGCTTCATGCGGGGACATCCTCCTCGTGCGCCGGACGAGGCGGACTGCCGGCGCGGGTGTCACGTTCACCCCGACGACGGCGACAATCAAGAGGCCGCGGTGCGGTCCTCGGCCGGATGCGCCGCACGCGCTGCCGGGCCCCCTGCGCATGCAAGCCCGAGGCGACCGCGAGGGTGATGGACGGCAGCACCGCCCAGCCGGCCCGCATGCCGCTCGCGCGAGCCGGAGCCTTTGGCCACCCGGTGCAGCCACCCGCAGCGCCGAGCAAGGGCCGCCTGCAACGGGAGCCCAGCGCGGCCTCGGAGTCCACTGACAGCGGGGCTCACGCCGCTTGAGCCCGGCAGCTGCAGTCAGCACGGCCATCGCCATGACACGCCCTCGGGGGGCGGCGAACCCGGTCCGCGCCCTCCAGAGGCTGCCGCTGAGGGTGCTCCGGCACATGGAGGATGTGGCCAGGGTGGAGAGGGCCATTCAGCCCCAGCAATGGAGGAGCGCGGCCGGGGAGAGGGACCGTTCTTCGCCCGAGAGGGATTGCACCCGGGAAGGGTGTCCCCAGTGCAATCCATTGCCTGCACACGCGGCCCAGCACCAGCCCCCGGAGCGGCCTCCGGGGGCGTCCACCGGCTGCAGACGCGCATTCACGTCAAGGGTCGTCCAGGCCTCTGCAGCGCGGCGGCGATGGCGGCATCCAGCGTCTCGCGCG